>JBFHVK010000186.1:0-5936 GCA_041589615.1 Gammaproteobacteria bacterium
CTAAGGCAGGGGTAACACGTCAAGCTCATGAGGGACCTGTAGATTTTGCAGAACGGGCTATACAGCAATTTCCACAGCAAAAAGACTCTATTTCCCTGATAACACGCCTCTATACACGCCTGCGATATGAAAGGCACAGCCAGCCAAAGCAACTTGAACAGTTCAGGAAACATACCCGGGAATTCAGGCCCGCCAGGCAGCAAACACAGTAGAAACTACCAGGAGCAGGCATTACTTCAGGAGTTCAACAACTCAATTTATACAGCTAATCTAAAGCCAGAAAAAAAGGTAGTGACAGCGGCTGGCAATGACTGCCAGCCACTTTTTGAATTCTATCAGGTGAGCGCTTTTGCCATCAGGGCAAAGCTTTTTACAAATGCAGTAGACAGGCTGGGGTCCTTGATCATCATGGCATAATCACCCTGCTTGAACTTCAGCTTACGTGAAGTATAGGCAAGGCCAAGCTTCATAAGCCCGGGAGGCTTAGCGACCATATTCGCCCACTCTTCCTTACTAGCTCTCAGATCCCAGTTACAGTTTTCACCATGGGCATCAGTCGCTGTAAGAATCTTGCCATTTTCAATATGCAGTACCACACGTGGAGCTTCTTCTCCATCAATACCAAAAGCCACAACGGAGCTAAAACCAGACTGTCCTAGCTGCTCGGCAATCCCCTCGCTGCTATTCCACAGTTCCTGATATTTCTTAGCCCAGTCGGCCGAGAACAATTCTGGCATGAGCCATTGACCTCATTATAATTATGATGATTAATTCGTTTGGGGGAAATTACCAAAATTTGCTCCGTAAATCCAGCAAATTCAGAGATATAGGCAGTAAATAACGCTGTTTGACATGTTGTTCGCAGGATCTGTCAGGTTACTTTACGTTTTGTTACCAGGACCAGGAGTGGCACTCAAACACTTACAACTTCAAATCGACTTACAACATACTCGCTGATTCTGGATACCCTCCCTTACTATGTGCTGGCATTTTCTTTTTTTACTTTTGCCCCATCGAACATGAATCACCAGATACTGACTCACCAACATACATAAAAAAAGGGGCCCCTGATTAAGGGGCCCCTTTTTTTATGTATGGCGGAGAGACAGGGATTCGAACCCTGGGTAGGGATAAACCTACGCCGGTTTTCAAGACCGGTACTTTCAACCGCTCAGTCATCTCTCCAGATTCAGCGCGTTGCGTTGAGGGCCGGTAGAATACATTAAAATTTTGTGTAAAACCAGCCCCTTGGCTGATTATTTAAAGTTTATATGAAGGAACTAATATGGGCTTTACCTTGTCCTAAACTCAGTGTTAATCTATATCAAATCAACTAAATTACGGAATGGTACGTAAATGAACGATACAAATATCTCTATTAGCCGCTCACAGGAAGCGATTCTTGCGACAAATAAGGTATTAAAAAATACTTACTTGCTGTTATCAATGACCTTGATAGTCAGTGGAATCCTGGCTGCTTTATCTGTAGCAATGAACCTGGGTCATGGTGTTGCCCTGATTTCCAGCATTGCAGCGATGGGCATGATGTGGTTTGTACTCCCCCGCACAGCTAATTCCTCTGCAGGCATCCCTGTCCTGTTTGCCATTACCGGTCTGTTTGGTCTGGGTCTTGGCCCTGTACTAAACCACTACCTGGCTGTTAACCCTAGCATTGTTACTACGGCCCTGGGTGGCACAGGTGTGATTTTCCTTGGCCTGTCTGGCTATGCCCTGACAACCCGTAAGGATTTCAGCTTCATGGGTGGTTTCCTGATGGTGGGTATGCTGGTCGTACTAGGTGCAGCATTGCTGAATATCTTCCTGCAGATGCCGGTTATGTTCCTGGTTGTAAACGCTGCGATTGTCATGCTGATGAGTGGTTTTATCCTGTATGAAACTTCTTCAATCATTCACAACGGTGAAACCAATTATATTATGGCAGCAGCCAGCCTGTTCCTGTCTATCCTTAACCTGTTCCAGGCACTACTACACCTGCTGGGTGCATTTGGTAGCGATGACTAAGCAGTCAACGTTATAAGGTATACTTCACGCCCCGGTTATCCGGGGCGTGTTGTTTAAGGCTTATTTATATTCAGTATTCGGAGCGATATATGGACTGGATGAAGATTACTAGCGCACTGTTTTTACTTGCGATGATCGTGTTTCTTTTCCCACGCATGCGGGAAGCAGTGAAAAACTCCCCCAAAGGCACCATGAATGACTGGATGGGCTATATCATCCCACTGGTTGCCGTTATAGGGTTTATCATCCTCTTGATTAATATGGTCTGACCCCCATATACAACCCAGTTAAATAGGCTCAGTCTTACTGGGTTTTAAATTTCTGATACGCAACTACAATAGCGCACAACCAACGATTAAGCGGAACTCGTATGCAAGAAGAACATCCATTTGCCCCCTTTATCCGTATTCTGGGTAAAGGTAAAAACGGCTCACGCAGCTTTACTGTCGATGAAGCCTACGAAGCCATGACCATGGTCCTTGAAGATAAGGTAACCGCCGAGCAGCTGGGTGCTTTCCTGATGCTATTACGCGTCAAGGAAGAAACACCGGAAGAGGTTGCAGGCTTTGTACGTGCAATTCGTGACTACCTGAAACAGGATGACACCGTATACGCCGACCTGGACTGGTCATCTTATGCCGGTAAACGCCGTCATTCTCCCTGGTATGTACTGAGCGCACTACTGCTGGCAGATAATGGTATACGTGTTTGTATGCATGGCGCTGAAGGGCATACCCCGGGTCGTATGTATACCTCTGAAGTGCTTAAGCCTCTGGGCATCGATTCGAGTGACACACTGGATCACGCGAAACAGCAGATTGAGAAAAATAACTTCTGTTATATGCCTATCCAGACGATCAGCAAGCGCCTTAAGGATATTATCGAATTAAGGCCTTACCTGGGTCTACGCTCACCACTGCACACCGTCGGCCGTATGATCAATCCATTACATGCACCCCACTCTATCCAGGCAATATTCCATCCCGGCTACCAGTCGGTGCATCAGGATGCGGCCAAAATCATGGGTGAAGAAGACATTGTGGTATTCAAGGGTGAAGCCGGTGAAGTCGAGCGTAATCCGGATACCAGATGTATGGTCTCCTATGCAGTCGATGGCAAAACCTGGGATGAAGAATGGCCTGCGATGTTTGAAAAGCGCCATATGAAAGAAGCCAGCCTGGATGAGAATCGCCTGATTCCTGTCTGGCGTGGTGAAGAAGAAGACGAATATGCTGAGGCTGCCATCACCGGTACTACAGCGATCGCTCTTCGCCTGTTAAATAAAGCGGACACACCCGAGCAGGCCCTTACACAGGCACGCGAGATGTGGGCTAACCGCGATAAAACACGTCACTAAATAATACCTGCAGCCGTACTCAGACATTCATGGGTACGGCGCTTCAAGAAAGCAATTTGTGAGTCATCTGGTATGCTCTATCGAAACACTATCGATAGAGATTGCATCGTTTTAATTTAAATAGACTGGAGATTGAAAATGTCTGTTGAACGCGCTCTTTTTGCCTTTGGTGGCATTATGGTTATGTTAACCTCTGTACTCGCACTATTTCATCACCCCGCATGGACCTGGGTAACACTGTTTATTGGCTTTAACTGCCTGCAAAGTTCATTTACCGGCTTTTGCCCTCCACGCTTACTGATGAAGAAATTCGGCATGAAAACCGAAGCCGAACTGGCACAGCAATAACTGGATAAGATGTGCATGGACGCACTTTTTTCGTAGAATACTATTTCGACTTCCCAGATGTTTAAACCAGGTAAATGCAAGGCAACGAATGAAAAGCTCATTGCACATAATTCTCTTAAGCCTTACCGCCGGGTTCACCGGAGGACTTGGCAGTCAGTTTCTGTTCGAGAATGAACACGCAGAAAAAAGCGCTCCGGAACCTGTAACAACACATATAAACAACCCTTTTGCAATTCACTCGCCTGAAACTGCAGCTAATAACAATCCCCAAAGCATCAGCACTACTAATGATGAAATCAGGGCACTTAAGCGACACATAATCCAGCTTGAAAATCAGCTGGATGAAATTAAATCTTCCCTGCCGGCTAGCAATATCACATCCACTGAATCGACACAGGTTGCAGGTATTTTCAAACCGGTTCAGCCTGATCAGGGCAAACTGGTCGAAGCCGGTGTTAACCCGGATATTGCGGAGGATATTTTACGCCGCATGAGCCAGCAGGAATTTCGCCGTCTGGAGTTACAAAACCTAATCAGCCGGAGTACCGGTGAAAACCGACGCATTTACCAGAATGAGCTACGAGAGCTAAACAGAAACCGTATGAGCCTGAGGACAGAGCTTGGTGATGAGCTTTATGATAACTACCTGTACAGCAGCGGCCAGAGTAACCGGGTAAAAGTCAGCTCGATTATGAGTGGTTCACCTGCAGAATCTGCTGGTTTTAAAAGCGATGACATTATCCTCAGCTATGATGGAAAAAAAATACTTAACTGGCCCGATATACGTAAACTGACCCGACAGGGAGACATAGGTAGTTATACAAATGTTGACATCTTACGGGATGGTGAACGGGTGAGCCTGATGGTACCGAGAGGCACACTGGGAGTTCAGCTGGACGCAGTACGACTCGATCCACAACTTTAGCTAGAAAAGTCAGCTGGTATTCCAGAACGAATAATTTGAGCAAGTCCACTATGATTGTTTAATGGCTTCCAGCACCGGCAACACACCTTCGCCCTTAATCGCAAATTCATCTGCAATACAGTAACCCACCACCGCGACCAGCTCGTTATCTGCATAAAGTAATGGAACTCTTTCACGTTCCCAGGCGGGTACACCTTCTTCCTGAAACAGCGACTTCAGATCTCGTCTTCCTTTACGCCCCGCCGGAAGAATTTTTTCTCCGCCCTGCCTGAATCGCACAGTTAATGAACTGTTAAGGATGGCACTGTCGAGTACATAAGGAGACTGTTCAGATGACAGCTTTTTTTCCATTCGCAATACACACTTTATCGATGGCAGTTGAACTTCACCAGTTGCTGAAAACGAGAGCCGCTGTTTTGCATCATGCACATTTTTTTTCAGGCAATAGAGATGGTCACGAAAATGCCTGACTTCAAAATCTGACCAGCTCACCAGTGAATGCGTATCATGGGATGTTGTCATCAACTGTTTTACGATTTGCATTAACACCGCACGTGAAGGCATGGGTGCCTCGCAAGACTTTAACCAGTAACGCAGGAGATTTCTTAAACGTGCATCATCATATTGTTGTAGCACACTTATACTCAGGCTTTGATCTTCCGCCAGTGCTGGCGCCATATCACTTTTTGCCAGTTCATCGAGCAACTGCATATTTTCTACCTGTTGATCTGCAAACTGTGCCAGTGTTCTATTCACCGCTGGCCAGCGATCTGCAAGCACTGGTATGACACTGTGCCTCAGGTAATTTCTATCATACTGCTGATGCTGGTTACTCGGGTCCTCAACCCAGCTCAACTGATTCTGTTGTGCATAAGCCACAATCGCATCCTGTGAGATCTGCAGCAAGGGTCGGCTATGCCAGCCACTGGAAAAGCGATTGATAGACGGCATTGCAGCAAGACCCGCTGCACCTGCGCCTCGCAGTAACTGCAGCATTACGGTTTCTGCCTGGTCATCCAGATGCTGCGCAGTTAACAGGCAGGTATTCTCTTCGATAATTTTTTTGAGCGCAGAATAGCGCGCACTTCGAGCTGCGGCTTCCGGGCTCTCGCCCTTCTGCGGTTGTGCGTTTACGGCTATGCACTGAAAAGGAATATCAAACTGCTGGCACTGCTGTTCACAGTGTTTTGCCCAGTCGCTGGAGGCAGCCTGCAGGCCATGATCGATATACACCGCATAGACCTCCACACCACTCAGGTAGAGCAGATGCAACAAAACCTGGGA
>JBFHVK010000187.1:0-5929 GCA_041589615.1 Gammaproteobacteria bacterium
AGACGGATTAGTAACTCCTGTATTCCTGGCTCAGAGTTGTCACTACTATCTGTTTTGTCTTTCTCTGTATTTAGTGAAGTAACTGTTTTCGTATTATTATCAGCGCTATGTAATGTAACAAGTGTTGATAATTGCTGACAGAGTTCTTCCAGCTCTAGCTGATTAGTAGCTTCTCTTGTAGCGACATTTATAGCTGATAGTTTACCATTAGGTGAATTTGCATTATTGATATAATTGAGTATATCTAACAGGCAATGTCTGTAAGATTTTATATTATCCGAACTTACCTGAGGCATACTGTTATTGTCAGAGGGCCACTGGTTTATAAATGGTTCTAGCTGGTTTAGATTAGAATTTAATTTTTCAATATTAGAGCTAGCATCGACATCTTTGATAATATTCTGCACAGCTTGTTGAACACTATCTGGCCAGGGTAGATTACCCAGAATATTTCCTAAAACAGAAGCCAGTAATTTAATCTGTGTAGAGTCACTTTCCTGTATCGAGTCTGTACTTGTATGTCCAGTGTCTGACTGAAAAAGCTTGCCAAGTAGACTGCCCTTCTCCTTGTCTGTTTCACCAGTAGTAGAGAGAGCCAGCTTTAACAGGTCAATGGTTTCTTTTAACAGCTGTTGACGATCATCGTCTGTGGCTTTATCAAGAGAACGCTGTAACTTCCTGGATGACTTAAGGCATTGTTTGGGCCACTCAAGCTGAGTTACCAGCTGGCGTAGCATATCGATAAACGGGTGATCAGTACTAGCCTGCTTTTCCTCAAGCTGTGTGAGAATCGATGAAATTGAGTCGACAATGACTTCAAGTTTCTGGGGGTTAATCTGGTGCTTGATACTGCCACGTAAATCTGTCAGATGTCGATCGAGGGTACTGTTCTGGCCCTCAGCCGCGAGGCTGAGCCTGCTTATTGTACGCTTAAGTATAGATTCAAGAGACTCCCACTCATGCTCCTTTTTCTCGAGTGTGTCTAGCTGGTCATAGTATTTCTGCTTCCACTGATCTATGTCCTGCCCGTCTGATGGCATTGCCTGTCTCTTTCTAAAAGGTTATATACGCAAAAAAGGGAACCACTAGTGGCTCCCTTATGAATATAGTCCTCGATCTGGGGTGATACAAGCCAGTGAGAAAATTAAAGGCTAGTTTTCCTGTTTGATAAGGAAGTCGGCAACATTAACCATACCCTGATAACTCCCTGCCTGATCAGCAGAGATCGTATATTTGCCATTGATAGTCAGCATGGGCACACCACTCAGCTTATATTGCTGGCCTAGCTGAAGGGCCTGTCGGGCACGCATTTCTACAGCAAAAGAATCGAAATTGGCTAGAAAACTGGCTTTATCTACGCCACGACTGGCCAGGAAATCAGCAATGCTGTCACGAGTAAAAAGCCTTTTTTTCTGGACATGCATGGCAGTGAAAATAGCTTCATGATGATTCTCGGCTTCACCCATTGATTGTAATGTGTAATAAGTCTTGGTGTGAACCATCCAGCGAGGGTTTAATGGCGAAGGCATGCGTATAAACTGGACATTATCGGGCAGTGATTGCTTCCATTTTTTTAGAGTGGGCTCGAAGCTGAAACAGTGGGGGCAGCCGTACCAGAAAAACTCAAGCACTTCTATTTTGTCACCAGTTTGTGTGGCGATGGGTGAAGCTAGCTGGCTGTAGTGTTTACCGTTTGTATAACTCGCCGCCTGGCCACTAAGAGAAAATGTAAGCAGTATGCAGAGCAGGCTGATATTTTTAATGAATGCCATATTATGTGTTCCCCTGAATTTCTAAAATGAGACCGCTAAAGTATATAAAAATTCCGCTTTAAGCTGGAAGAATTAAATTTATATATGCCGTAAATACAAAAGGCTGCAAACAGCAGCCTTTTGTATTGCATTGATAAGAGTAAACTTACTTCATCTGTGCAATATAGTTTGCTACCGCTTCAATTTCAGCCGGTGACATTTTAGCAGCGATATTACGCATCATCTTGTTTACGTCGTTGTCGCGTTTACCGTCACGGAACATGTTCAGCTGGTTGATGGTATAGGTAGCATGCTGTCCCGCAAGAGCAGGGTATTTTGCAGCAGGATTACCAGAACCCTCTGGACCATGACAACCCATGCATGCTGGGAGGCCACTAGTGATATTGCCGCCGCGGTAAATATCTTTACCCAGTGCAACTTTGCTGCTGTCTGCTGCAGCTGCTGTAGCCTGTTTGCTGGCAAAGAATGCTGAGACATTCGCAACATCTTCATCGGTCGCCAGAGTAGCTGCCATACCTGTCATGGTGTCATCTTTACGTGCGCCGCTCTTGTAATCGTTTAATTGCTTGGCAAGGTATTGTGCATGCTGACCCGCCAGCTTGGGAAACATATCGACCACGCTATTGCCATCAGGCATGTGACAACCTGCACAGATTGCACCCGCAGTGGCTTCACCAGCAGCCAGATCTGCTGCTGTCGCTGTAGCATTCAGGCCAAAAGCCAGACCAAAAATTGCCATCAGAGATTTGAAATTCATTGTTTGTCTTCTCCAAACGATTAATTGCCAGCCAGGCTGGCGCTTTAAATGGTGTTTGCCGCACTGTTGTAGCCCTATGAGCCAGACATACAGGGGCGAAAAGTGGCGCAAGTCTACACCAGATCGGTGATTTCAGCAATTTTGAAGGGCATATTCCATGGAATATGGCTGTAAAATTCGCCGTAAGCGCTGAAGATTGGTAATATCCGCCTGAATTTACTCCAAATCCCGTAATTTACGAGTGTGCGTGAAATATCCTATGGCCAATTATTACCGCCGAGCACAGTTCCTGACCAGTGCGAGCAAAGTCAGCCAGTTACCTGAAGAGTCGCAGCTTGAGGTCGCGTTTGCCGGTCGCTCAAATGCGGGTAAGTCGAGTGCAATCAACACTTTGTGTGAACAAAAGGCACTCGCTCGCACGAGTAAGACACCCGGGCGTACCCAGCTGATTAATTTCTTTACCCTGGACGAGTCACGATGCCTGGTTGATTTACCCGGTTATGGTTACGCAAAGGTACCGGAAAAAATGCGCCGTGAGTGGCAGCAGTTAATGGAGTCATATCTGGGTCAACGTCCACAACTTCGAGGACTAGTCGTGATTATGGATATTCGTCATCCTTTAAAAGATTATGACCTGCAAATGCTTGAATGGTGTAACTACATGCATACGCCTGTTCATGTTTTATTAACCAAGTCAGACAAGTTAAAAAAAGGTGCCGCAAGCAAGCAGATGCTGATGGTCAGGAAGGCAATTAAGGAAGCTGGTTTTAATGTTTCTGTACAGATGTTTTCGGCGTTAAACAAAAGTGGAATGCAGGAATTACAGAATGTACTGGATGAATGGTTCGAACTTGAGCATGCATAGCTGTAGAAATAATTTGTTAACTACTTAAGTTACAGTTGAAAAATTTTCTAAAATAGAAACAAGCTCTCAAATACTATGTATATAGTGTTCAAACATATAAAACAAAAAACCCCGACCACCAGGGAAGTGGCCGGGGGTAACATAGAGATCGGCTTGGGGAGGCCTCTCTCAAATTGCTCGCTCAGGGAGGCAAGCGAGCTTGCGCCGGGCTTTAGCGCAATTCAGAAACTGTGATTCATGCTATTAAGTAAAGTTCAATAAAGCGGCTTGTCAAAAGCCATTCGACGAGTGGTGCAGGAAAAAGCACCTATAGAACAATCAGTATTTTTTAAGCTTAAAATCAAAGTTAAAAGCAGATTAAATAAGTAACTCTATATAACTGTTATTGATAACTTTTTTATTTTCATCGATAACCGTTCGTCCGTATCGTTGTCGAAATAAACATAAAGCTACCGCCTGTAGAAAAAATGTTAATGCGCTTCGTCCCAGTTATTACCGACACCAATATCCACCAGTAGTGGCACGTTCAATTCTGCCGCTGCTTCCATTTCACGATGAAGTAGTTCGGAGAGTTCTTTAGTCTGTTTGGAGTTTACTTCAAACACCAGTTCGTCATGCACCTGCATAATCATTAAGGCATCGATGCTGGATTGCCTAAGTGCATCGCTAACCCTGAGCATGGCGCGTTTGATAATATCTGCGGCGGTACCCTGCATCGGAGCATTAATGGCAGTACGTTCTGCATATTGACGGCGTTGACCATTACGTGAGTTAATTTCTGGCAGGTAGAGTCGTCGCCCGAAGAGGGTTTCTACATAGCCATCCTGATGAGCCTGCTCACGTGTTCGATCCATATAGGCCTTGACGCCCGGGTAGCGTTCGAAATACAGATCTATATAGTCCTGAGCCTGGTAGCGGGTAACTCCCAGCTGTTTTGCCAGGCCAAAGGCTGACATACCATATATCAGGCCGAAATTAATCGCCTTGGCAGCTCGCCTCTGCTCGTTCTCCACTTTATCGAGAGCAACATCGAAGACTTCAGCAGCGGTCGCACGGTGTATATCCTTACCTTCCTTAAAAGCCTGTAGCAGGCTTTCATCTGCCGAGAGGTGGGCCATAATACGCAATTCGATCTGGGAATAGTCCGCCGCAAGGATAGATTTTCCAGCATCTGCAACAAAGGCCTTGCGGATACGCCTGCCCTCTTCCGAGCGTATGGGGATGTTCTGCAGGTTGGGGTCACTCGATGACAGGCGCCCTGTGGCGGCACCGGTCTGATTATAACTGGTGTGAACACGACCGGTATCGCTATTGATCTGTAGTGGCAGCTTGTCTGTATAGGTAGACTTGAGCTTACTCAGGCCACGGTGCTCAAGAATAAGCCTGGGCAGTTCGTAGTCTTCGGCAAGTTCCTGTAGTACATCTTCTGCTGTAGAAGGCTGCCCCTTAGGGGTTTTTCGAATGATCGGTAGCTCGAGTTTTTCAAAGAAGATAGCCTGAATCTGCTTTGGAGAGCCAAGGTTAAACTGTTCACCAGCCACCGTGTAGGCCAGCTCCTCAAGTTCAAGCATGCGTTCAGATAGTTGGTGGCTCTGGTCTGCGAGCATCTGGGCATCAACTTTAACGCCATTACGCTCGATCTGCTGGATGACCGGCATTAACGGACGCTCGATGTTTTCATAAACACTCAGTAGAGCCGGTATAGCTGTGAGTTTAGCCTGAAGATAATGGTAGAGGCGTAATGTGATATCCGCATCCTCAGCGGCATAGGGTCCAGCTGTTTCCAGGGCTATCTGGTTAAAGGTGAGCTGTTTGGCACCCTTACCGGCTATTTCTTCAAAATGGATGGTCTTCAGCCCAAGATAGCGATCTGCCATGCTGTCCATATCGTGACGTTGTGTTGAGTCAAGCACATAGGACTGCAGCAGGGTGTCTTCATGGCTGCCCCGCAGGTGAATGCCGACATTATGCAGTATATGCATGTCATATTTGAGATTCTGGCCCAGCCTGGTTTTCGACTCATCCTCCAGTAGGGGCTTTAGCGCCTGTAGCACGTAATCCTGATCCAGCTGGGCTGGCGCATTTTCATAGTCGTGCCCAAAGGGTACATAGGCTGCTGTTCCGGGCTCAACAGCAAAGCTCACGCCAACTATCCTGGCCTGCATATAGTTCAGGCTGGTGGTTTCGGTATCGAAAGCAAATAGCTCAGCCTGTTGCAGGCGGCTTATCCACTCCTCAAAACTCTGTTTATCGAGTATGGTTTGGTAGTCTGTCTCGATCTGTGGCGTGTCCGCCTTGTCCACGGTCTGGCCTGTTCTGTCCCCAGTGAGCTCTGCCAGCCAGGTTTTGAGCTCATATTCACTATAAAGAGACAGTAAAGCCTCATGATCAGCTGGTTTGAGGTTGAGATCATCCGGTTTCATCTCCAGGTCAAGATCGCAGACGATGGTTGCCAGCTTGTAAGAAAGGGGTAACTGATCAAGGCTATCGCGCAGGTTGTCACCGACCTTGCCCTTGAATTCATCTGCATGTGAG
>JBFHVK010000188.1:0-5795 GCA_041589615.1 Gammaproteobacteria bacterium
GATACATTTCCTCCTGGTCAGTATCCGCTAATCGAATCAGCTCTGTAACAACCTGCACATATCCACTTTTGTGAGATACTAAAATTTCCTGTATTCTTTGCAGCAGCTGCCTGACATCATTCTTATGCATTTACATTTCTCGATCTAGTGCAAGTACGGCAATGATATAGTTTATTCTAACGTGCTTCACCTTCTGTATAATTAACAGATTGAATTCGATACAGCCCTCCTCAGCATTTAGGCCTGGAAGAAGCCATACAGATGATGAACTAAGCTAGCGAGATACTCATCGAGCTAAAGGCTCCATTTGGCGTAGCTTTGACGATCCATTTCTATCACTTCACAGGTAATCACAGATACACCGGTATTGAGCTCCCGTAGCGCATCGACGATTCCACCGGAAAGTGAATGCCGCTGTTGATTACTACGCCCCTGATGAATCCGGCACTGAACATGAATGAAACTTTTGCTATCTGGATCAGGCCTGTACTGGTGCACTGGCATAGCGCGTAATTTAATATTCCCTGCTTCAAATAATCCACTGCCTGCCACCGAGCTATAGACCCTTTCCAGTAGAACAGACAGGTCATCACGGGTTACATCTTCGCTATTGTATTCAAGGATGATATGCGGCATGGCGCTCTCTCAGTTCAGGTTCAAGCCTGAATTATACCGTTTATCGGAGTAATCGCCCTGTTTTCACCGATTAAAAACCGTTCAGCTTTCGTTCATACAACTCACGGTACATTACAGCCATCGAGAAACAGTTCTCGTAACGAATAAAACAATCGGAGAGTTAGCATGAATATTTCCAGCAAACTGAAAACATTGCCCATCCTTGGCTCACTGGCGCTGGCACTAATTTCTGCACCGGCTATTGCCGTGGCTGATAATGCCAAGCGAGAGCAGAATCGTGGTCATTATTCACAAAAGTCTGATAAACCTCATTATCGAAGCGAATCACACAGGCAGCCTCAACATCGTGGTGAATATCGTGGCCATCAACGCGATAGACACAACCGTCATGGCTACAATGATTACGCACAAAACCATGGGCACAAATATGCTTTTAACAAAAGCCACAAAAAGCATCATAAATACCGTAAGCACCACAAACATGGACACTATGGACATCACAGGCATCCGCATCATGGACATGGGCATAATCACCATAGCCATAACCACTATCAGAGCCATGTTATCGTCAGACCTGAACGTCGCGCATACCTTGACCTGAGCGACCTGCGTTTCATGTTCGGCCTGCACACTGACAATATTGACCTGATTTTCCGTGATTAGGTTTACAGAAACTGGCTAGCAGATAGCCCTTATTATCCTGCTAGCCAGTGAAACGACAACCTGTGGTGACATCTGCCGCTTCGGTGTATGCTTTATCCCAATACAAAAATTAGCGGCTTACAACATGAAACAGTTTTTCATCCATATTACGCTCCTTGCCTGCCTGCTTATACCGCCGGCCCATGCTGAAGAACAGAAAATCAGCAAACAGCAGGCCATTAACATCGCACAACAACAGCATCCGGGACGCGTTCTCTCCGTCAAACAGAAAGCCGATAGCTATCTGGTCAAAGTACTTGATAAACAGGGGACGGTTCGTGTGATCCGGGTAAAACGAACCAATGGACAAGTCATCAGGAGAGATTAAACATGCGCATACTGGTGATCGAAGATGAGCAGGAACTGCTCACCGACATCAGCACACGACTGATGTCAGAAGGTTATATTGTAGATACCAGCAATGACGGCAATGAAGGCTTTTACTTTGCCACAGAATATCCCATTGATGCAGCGATTATCGATATCGGACTGCCCGGAATGACAGGCATTGAGATCATTCAGCAGATGCGTCAGCAGGGACAGACTACACCGGTGCTGATCCTCACTGCACGCAGTCGCTGGCAGGAAAAAGTTGAAGGACTCGAAGCGGGTGCCGATGACTACCTGGTCAAACCCTTCCAGATGGAAGAACTGCTGGCTCGACTTAAGGCACTACTGCGCAGAGCCAGTGGCTCCGCTACCAGCGAACTGAGTTGCGGCAATGTCACTATCAACCCGTCGACCCAGCAGGTTTTACTAAACGGTGACAATATAGATGTCACTGCATTTGAATATCGCATGCTTGAGTACCTGATGCGCCACTCCAGTGAAGCAGTATCTAAAACCCGGCTGGCAGACTATCTCTATCCACACGAGGATGACCGGGACAGTAATGTTATAGAGGTGCTCATCGGTCGACTGCGAAAAAAACTCGACCCGGACGGACAGAATAAACCCATCGAAACGCTGCGTAATCGTGGCTACCGATTTACCTTGTGTGACGCTAAATGAGCGGCAGTCGATGTCATTAAACCAGCGAATTATACTCAGCGCCACATTACTACTGTTTGTGTTTATTACCCTGACGGCAGCTGCACTGGATCGTGCGTTTTACGACAGTACCGAAAGCGCCCTGCGCGACAGACTCACCAGTCAGCTTTATGCACTGATGGCAGCTGCCGAAGTCGATAATAGCCAGGTGATTATGCCATCAGATGAACTTGACGCCCTGCTCGGCCTGCCCAGTTCAGGCGTCTATGCTTTTATTAGCGATGGCGGGAAATCAGCATTATGGCAGTCGTCATCAGTACTTGGTGCCAGCCCACCTATGCCTGTCAGCCTGCTCAGCGGTGAACGAGAGTTTATAAAAAGCAGTCATAATGAGCGTGAGTTTTTCACACTTGCCTACGGCGTGAACTGGTCTACCGAACGCGGTAGTCTGCCACTAACATTCAATATCATAAATGATATGGAATCTTTCCATAAACAGATCCAGCAATACCGCACAACTCTATGGGGCTGGCTGCTAGCCATGGCCATACTGTTGCTCATTAGCCAGGCATGGATCCTGCGCTGGGGACTGTCACCATTGCGTAAGGTTGGCCGTGAACTCAACCGAATTGAATCCGGTGAGCAACAACGTATAGAGGATGATTACCCACAGGAAATTCGTCGCCTGACGGAGAATATTAACCAGTTACTGGCTCAGGAACGTGAGCAGAAGAGCCGCTATCGTAATGCCCTCGGCGACCTCGCTCACAGCCTGAAAACACCCCTGGCAGTATTACAGAGTGGCCTGGACAACAAACCAGAAAGCGAACCTCTGCAACAGCAGATAGGCCGCATGAACAGTATTGTAGAGTATCAGTTACAACGCGCCGCCACCGCCGGGAGCACTTCACCGGGCACGGCAATTAATATCGAAGCTATTTTACAACGTATGCTGGAATCGCTACAGAAAGTCTATCAGGATAAAAACATTAACCTCGACCTGCACCTCACCCCGGGGCTTTCATTCAAGGGCGACGAAGGTGACCTGATGGAACTACTGGGAAACCTCCTTGATAATGCTTTTAAATGGGCAAGACAGGAGATACGTGTCAGCAGTGAGATAGTCAACGACAGGCTATCCATTCGCATTATGGATGATGGCCCGGGCATAAAAAGTGATCAGGCTGCATCATTATTACAGCGCGGTGTTCGTGCAGATCAGTCAGTGGCTGGACACGGTATCGGGCTATCGATTGTCTGTAATATTATCGATGCCTATAAAGGTGAATTGCACATTAACAAAAGCCCCCTGGGTGGCGCAGAAATGCAGATCCTGCTGTAGACAGAGCCCGCAGGACAATGCAGGCCTGTAATTCCGTCATTACTCAATAATACTCCCCTTCTATTACGCCTTATCAATCGATTATTTACCTCTCGATTAGCACCAGCATACTCTTAATCTTTCTGTGTTTCGTTCAGCCTTCGTTCAGCTAGTGCATGTTGAAATAGCAGCATGCTCTACATACACAGGAGAACACTAATGCAAAACAGAATCGTAAAATCCATTATCAGCGGCCTATTGCTGGCCACTCTAATCAGCACAGCTAATGCAGAAAGCACTGCAACCACTCTCAGCACCAAATCTTTTAGCTATAGCAAGGCCGATGCTCCGCAAAAAGCCACGCGTGATGAATTACTTAAGCAAAGCAAGCTGGAAGTATTACAGCCATTACAGAAACAGGGCTATCGTAAAGAATCCAGCAGCGTAGAAAGTGTCGACTACAGCAGCCACCCTGACTTCAGTATTTACAATGCCCATGTTGATCTAATCAGTGACTTCGATTACGACGGCTTCTATCATCGCTTCAGTGTCGAGATTGATGCGGATACCCTGTATAGCGTCGGCTATGTATATGCGAGGCTTTACCTGAGCTATGAAGGCGGCCCCTGGAACCACTATGCAACGAGTGATGCCTATCATATATACAGCGACAGTGAACTGGACAGCTTCGTCATTGAAACAGAACTGGCAGAAGGCTTCCCTGCGGGACATTATGATATTCGTATCGAACTGTTTGATGCCGATCACAACACCTGGTTACTCACCTATGGCCCCTATGAAGACACCTCATTGAGTGCACTGCCATTAGAGGACAGTATTTACGATGATATTGACCCGGTCGTGAGCTACCCTGTTGAAGCAGAAGTGGTCGTTGCTGCAACAGGCTCGATGCATGCCTGGTTATTATTATTAGCTCCTTTAATGATGGCTACACGACGTTATACAGCCAGCAGAAAACAGTAATGCTGGCCGTTAATTCAAATAGCTAATCATCAAAAACATAATCTATGTCTCAAAATTGACTGCCTGAATGATGATAATAATGATCCCGGCTGATGGTTTTGCCGAGATCATACTCACAATTACAGAACCACACAGGCTCATAAGGAGCAAGATGATGAAAATGATTCAATACACACTGGCTATAGTGTTTACCCTGCTGGCTTTCCAGCTGCAGGCAGCAGAAGGCGTGGCAAGAGCTGCATTTACTACAGCAATTGATGATCGTGAACCGGTAGATGAAGTTTCATCTCTGGATACGGACACATCCAGGGTATATTACTTTACTGAAATAAAGGGCCTCAAAGGCCAGACCATTACACACCGCTGGGAACAGAATGGCGAAGTACAGGCAACGGTGAGTTTCGACATTGGTGGTGACCGCTGGCGCATCTGGTCAAGCAAAAACCTACAACCAGAATTCACAGGACAGTGGCAGGTGATGGTTCTGGATGAAGCGGGTAATGTGTTATCACAGAACAGCTTTAACTATGGCGAACCCGGAACGACTTCAGGTGAAGCTATCAGTGAAACAGATTCCGCCAGCGAAACAGACAGCATGGCACAACAGGCAACTGAAACAGAAGCACAGACAGTTGCCGATAAAGCATCTGACACTGTTGAGCAGGCGACTGAAACTGCAGACACTATGAGCGAAGAAGAATTGTCAAAAATTGCTCCTGCAGCAGGACAATCAGCAATGCCCAAAAAGGAATCTGCAACAGCTCAGTAAACCACAAACACTTACATATTTAAAAGCCCCTTTCCTGATGGACCGGGGCTTTTTTTCTAAAAAAAATAATTTCAGGATATTTTACAAAATAGACCAATTCTACTTATATGAATTCTGGAGCTCATCTGCACCAACCTTCAACCGGACTACTTTGCAGATTCAAAATTCTACTGCAATTAAGCGCACCTTACATTGCATTCAGTTTTTATTCTAAACATTTACTTTTAGAATAATAATCATTCATCAACTGTCTTTTTCATCATAAGGATAACGTGAATGACCAAACCGCACCACTAGCACTGCAACTGCAATTAACAGAACCGCACCAGCAACACCCAGCATACGCTCTGTATCGAGATTTTTCATATCGAGCACAAGATAACGTGCTAGCGC
>JBFHVK010000189.1:0-5773 GCA_041589615.1 Gammaproteobacteria bacterium
ATACTCCAATGGGACTTCGAGACGGACAATTTCGTCATTTTTTTCACTGGATTTATCATCGGACATTAATTTTCTCTTGTATAATAAGGGCTTATTTTATCTAAGCGTGTAACACAACTATTCATGATGCGACTAATTACTTTATCTATTTTATCTCTGTTTATCATCGCCTGCAGCGATGCCGTTAAAGAAGACCCTTATGCCAGCTGGTCAGCCAAAGACTTCTATGAAGAAGCCAGCCTGTCATTGCGTGCCGGTGAATTCGAGGAAGCCATTCGCCACCTGGAGAATCTCGAAGCACGCTTTCCATTTAGCCCTTATTCTCGCCAGGCCCAGCTGGATGTCGCCTACGCCTATTACAAATTTGATGAACCTGAATCTGCAATTGCGGCTGCGGACCGATTTATTCGCATCAATCCGCGAGACCCGAATGTCGCCTATGCATGGTACCTGAAGGGCCGTGCCGATTTTACACGCGGCAAGGGCTTTATGGACAGTCTCTTTCCACGAGATATTTCGCAGCATGACAACAAATCCATGCACGATGCACTACGAAGCTTTTCAACGCTGGTAGAGCGCTATCCCGACAGTCGTTACGCCGTCGATGCACACCAGCATATGCTCTATCTGCGCAACAAACTGGCCGAGGCTGAATTACACGCAGCGAACTACTATATCAAACGAAAGGCCTGGCTGGCAGCCGCGAAGCGCGGACAATACGTACTGGAAACCTACCCGACCACGCCCGCAAGCCGAGAAGCACTAAAGATTATGGTTCAGGCATATCGTAATCTGGGACTGGACGACCTTGCCAGTGATGCTCAACTGGTACTTAAAACCAATGCGGCCAGACCGCAACAGATTGTTGCCACACTGGATAATGCCGAACTGGATGCACCTGCCCAGTAGTCACTATTGTATAAATCCAGCAGCATATTCCACGCACAAAAAAAACACGCCATAGGCGTGTTTTTTTTGTGCGTGCATGAAAAGCTAGATCGCTTCGTGATCTTTTTCACCGGTTCGTATTCGCACAATTTTTTCGATGTTTGAGATAAAGATTTTACCATCTCCAATTTTACCGGTTCTGGCCGCATTCGTTATGGTGTCGACACACTGCTCCAGTCTATCGTCATCGAGAATGATTTCCAGCTTCACCTTGGGAATGAAGTCCACCACATATTCGGCACCACGATATAATTCTGTATGCCCTTTCTGACGACCGAAGCCTTTAACTTCCGTCGCTGTCATACCAGTAATCCCGATTTCTGTCAGTGCACTTCGCACATCATCGAGTTTAAAGGGTTTGATTATGGCTTCGACTTTCTTCATTTTTACACCATTGAATTGTAATAATCATTAGATAGAGCAATCATACACACAATTTTACTGCCGTCGATAGCCCGATGTTATTGGATAACGTCGATCCCGACCAAATGCACGTTGAGTAATGCGCACTCCCGGTGGTGCCTGGCGGCGTTTGTATTCATTTATCTGCACCATACGCAGTACCCTGTCGACTGTCTGTGCATCGTATCCTGCATCAATAATTTCCTGCCTGGGCATATCATCTTCCACACTCATTCTTAGAATCGCATCAAGAACGGCATAATCAGGCAAGCTATCCTGATCCTGTTGATCGGGCCTGAGCTCAGCAGATGGAGGCCTGTCCAGCACACGTTGAGGAATAACCCGCGACTGTGAATTTCTATAATCACACAACGCATACACAAGTTGTTTCTCAACATCCTTCAATGGCGCAAACCCACCCGCCATGTCACCATACAGAGTACTGTATCCTACCGCCATCTCACTTTTATTTCCCGTGGTCAGCACCATGCGATGTAGCTTGTTTGACAGCGCCATGAGAATAACTCCTCGACAGCGAGCCTGTATGTTTTCCTCGGTGGTATCCACTTCAGTGTTTGCGAACTCATCTTCAAGTGTCTTGAGGAATGTCTGAAAAACAGGTTCTATCGATATCACCTTGTAATCAACACCCAGTATTTCAGCTTCCTCGGCCGCATCATCAAGGCTGATCTGTGCGGTATAACGTGATGGCATCATTACCGCATGCACCTGATCCGGGCCCAGTGCATCAACCGCAATTGCCAGCGTGAGTGCAGAATCCACACCACCGGAGAGACCGATCACAACACCATCAAAACCATTACCATTTACATAGTCTTTTACGGCCGTAACCAGTGCCTTGTAAATACTCGCCAGCTCATTGCGGGGCTCTGAATAATAGGGACTTAATGAAGTTATTGAACCATCTTCATGCCACTGATAGTGGAGTAGTGCCGGTTCAAAATCAGGGCCACGCCCTGCCAGCTTACCGGCACTATCAATAACCAGGGAATCACCATCGAATACCAGTTCATCCTGCCCGCCGACTATATTGATATAAAACATGGGCAGGTTAAGCTCGGCATGCCGGTGTTGCAGCATATCCAGCCGCTGCTGGTGCTTATTACGGTGGTAAGGGGAGGCATTCAGTATTAGCAGGGCTTCTGCGCCAGCATCCCTGGTCTGCAATGCGGGCTGCTCAAACCAGGCATCTTCACAGATTATAATTCCGAGCTTACGCTGTGCACACTCGATAACCAGCGTCTCAGAACCCGCCTGAAAATAACGTTTCTCATCAAATACGGCGTAATTTGGCAGGCTGTGCTTGAAATATTTGCCCGTCACTGCCCCTTTATGGCAAACCACTGCCGAGTTATACAGAAGATTCTCATGGTGGACAGGTGCCCCGAATACCACGATCATATCCGTACTGCTGCTGGCAATCTGGCGTATTGCCTCTTCAGTCTGGCGAATAAAACCCTGTCGCATAAGCAGGTCTTCCGGCGGATATCCACTCAACGCAAGCTCGGGAAAAATGGCAATATCCGCCCCTTCCTGCTCAGCCTGTTGCATCAGGGATAGGATTTTCCGGGTATTCGCCTTAATATCTCCGACCAGGAAGCGTTCCTGTATCAGGCATAGTTGTACAGCATTAGTCATAAAAATCTGTTCTAGTATAGAATGGTTCCAAAATTATCTGATCACACGCAGATTAACTCGAATATTATCAGGAAAAAGAGATATAACCGCATATGTTTAGAAGTGTTTTAGTCATAATTTTTGTCATCATCGTTATCTGGCTAGCACGCGTATTATTGCAACGCGTACAGCACAAACCGGATAATAACAAGACTGTGAGCAGTAAGCGAACGGTGCAATGCACACAATGCAATACCTATATACCTGAAGAGGATGCACTCATACAGAATGGTCAGCCGTTCTGTAGTAAACAGCATCTAAATGACTGGAATCAGTCGAATTGAAATCCGAAGATACCCACATACCTGCTTTTGCAACTAGCACTACAGGTAATATAACGCAGGACTGGAAACCACTACGCCAGTTTAATACCTATCGCCTGGTACTCGCGATCGGCTTCCTGGTCGGCTTTTATAATGTAGACTGGTTAAATTTTCTCGGCAGCCGCAACCCACAAACTTTTCTTCTGGCAGCCCTGCTCCTGGTCGCTAGCAGCATTGTTTATACCAATATGGCTTATAGAAAAAAACCGGGGTTCGAAAGCCAGGTCATTATTAGTAATGCCAGCGACATTTTACTCATCACTATTCTATCCTACTCAAGCGGCGGATTAAGCAGCTCATTATCCTTACTAATGATAATCAATGTTACCGCAACTGGCACCTTCCTGCGTAGCAGAGACTCCATCCTGTTTGCCTCACTGGCTGCAATTGCGGTGTTAAGCGAACAAACCTTCAGCCTTATTCAGGGAGTAAGCGAGGGCATTGAATATACACGAGCAGGTCTACTCGGACTTGTGTTTTTTGGCACCAGCTTTTTAGCATCAACACTTTCACAGCGTGTACGTGAATCTGAACAACTAGCAGATGAACGCAAAGAAGATATCATCAGTCTGGAGAAACTGAATGAAGACATTATCCAGAATATGCGTACCGGTATTATTGTTGTGGATGATGATGGTTATATTCGTATGGCCAATAGCTCTGCTGAAAACCTGTTAGGCAGCATCTCATTAAAAAACAAGCCATTACTTGAAAATATTCTGCCTGCACTCGACGCACGCTTCCTTGAATGGCAGAAGCAACCCAATATGCACCACAAAGCGATCAGGCAGGAACATGGCTTGCCAGATATACAGGCCGGCTTTAGAAAACTCAAGCGCACTGGAGAACGTACAGGAGAAACGTTAATTTTTCTCGAGGATGCCACTCAACTAAATCAACGATTCCAGCAAATCAAACTCGCATCGCTTGGCCGATTAACGGCCAGCATCGCACATGAAATACGCAACCCTCTAAGTGCAATTAATCATGCAGCTCAACTATTGCAGGAATCCGACCTGGAAGAGCCGGATAAAAACCTTACTACCATTATCACAACACAGGTACAACGACTCGACAAAGTAGTGGAAAATGTATTACAGCTTTCCCGTCAGCAAAAGTCAGAGGCAGACACAATTGAGCTAAATAGCTGGCTGGAAAACTTTATAAATGAATTCCTGCAAAGCAGCAAAATAAAACCGAAACAAATTCAGCTAATTAAGCATAATGAGGAAGTGTTTGTATTATTTGATGCCGGTAACCTTTATCAGGTAATGAATAATTTATGCAATAATGCCATTAGCCACAGCAACAAATCCATAAACAATATAAAAATACAGATTGAATGTGGCTATGATGAACAGTCTGAACAACCATATATCAATGTAATTGATAATGGGCCAGGAATTTCTGATGAAATCATTGAACAGGTATTTGACCCGTTCTTTACCACCAGCTCCCGGGGCACAGGATTAGGACTGTATATCACGAAAGAAATGATAGAAAGCAACAGGGGACGTATACGTTACATCAGCAACAGGGAAGGTGGTTACTTTAAAATTCATTTCCTGCAATATGCTTTCGAGGGACCTCGTGAAACTGACGAAACCATAACAACCAATCCATCGTCTGAATGAGGTCACTCCACATGCACCCTGGAAAATACTATAATAAACAGCTTTATATGCTATATTTTCAGCGAATTTCTAAAATAGAATCATCATGACCAATAGACGCGCACTCATTGTGGACGACGAACCTGACATTTGTCAGCTTGCAGAAATCACGCTTAATCGCATGGGGCTAGATTCACTCTCAGCACACAACATCAAGGATGCAAAGAAATTACTGGATAGTCATTCGTTTGACCTATGTTTGACAGATATGAATCTACCCGATGGTAATGGTATAGATCTCGTCAAATACATTCAGGAAAAGTTTACAGATATACCTGTTGCTGTCATTACGGCCTATGGAAATGTTGAATCTGCCGTACTTGCCCTGAAAGCAGGTGCTTTCGACTTTATCTCCAAGCCAGTCGACCTGAATGTACTGCGCACCCTGGTAGAATCATCACTAAAACTTAATAAAGCAGACAAGCAGGACATTTCTGACGATACTATTATTGGTGAATCTGAGGAAATGCAGTCACTCAACCGAAAAATCACCAAGCTAGCAAGAAGTCAGGCACCGATTTTTATTCATGGAGAATCTGGCACAGGCAAGGAGCTTGCAGCAAGACAGATTCACCTGCAAAGCTCAAGAGCAGATGAAGCCTTTATTCCAGTTAACTGCGGGGCTATCCCGTCAGAACTTATGGAGAGTGAGTTATTCGGCCATAAAAAAGGTAGCTTCACTGGTGCAAGCGAAGACAAGATAGGCCTGTTTGTTGCTGCCAACAAGGG
>JBFHVK010000190.1:0-5701 GCA_041589615.1 Gammaproteobacteria bacterium
CAAACTGACTAAATACACTCTTAACTGCTTTCATGACTCACTCCTTTAATCATTAAACACTTTGATATGATTTAATTACTAGCGACGAAATCTAGCCACACCCAACAACGATAACAACCCCGTCCCAAACAACCATATTGCAGCGGGAACAGGAATAGCTGACACAGTGATATCATCAATATTGAACAGGTAATCTCCACTCATACTACTGAAAGAAATGCTATTAAAAGCCAGACTAGCATCATCTTCTATAAGACCTATAAAAAATGCATCGCCATCTATCAGACTCACATCTGCTGTAGTTACATTACTGACTGTTTGTCCTGCACTAGTGGTAATTGTAAAATCATCTGCCATTATTATATCTGCACTGATCACATACATGCCTATAGCACGCATACCATGATCAAACGTAAGCGTTAAACTATCACCTCCATAAAAAGCTCCACTACCATCATTAGTTCCCAGATAGTTATCTGCTGAAGTAGTAGTAAAATAATTATCAACCATAATTGAAGGCCCACCAAAATCATAACTGAAAGTAGCACCATCTATAGTTGAACCATCTGTAATAAGACTGCCCGATGTCATTGCATCGAAATCATGTGTAAAACTGTCATAGCCCGATAATGCCGCAAGAAAATCCGCTTCAGTAAAGTATGAAACGCTTGCCGCATTCACAAGAGATGATGACATGATTAGAACGGGAACAGCCGACAATTGAAGTTTGTTAAACATTTATAATCCCTCGCTTTTTGAATAATTCCATTATTACAGTTGCATTCCCTTCTCCTACCCTCTCGATTCAGTTCATCATTGCGATGTAGAGCCTGGCCCTGTTATGCATAAGAGCCTGTTAATACTGGTCACAGAGAGATTTTACAGTTTATACCCAAATAGAAGATTTTCCAACGAAGAGCAACAACAAAAATCCTAGATCAGGCATTCTTGATTACAGATAGATATAAAAGGAAATTAAAAAAAACAAAACAAATAAAATATTGTTAAATAAATTAGAATCTTACATTCGACTAAGCAACAACTCATATATTTCCTGATCTGTCATGACAACAGGATTTGTTTTCATGCTGCTTCCACGACTATTCTGAATAACCCGTTCAAAATCATTTTCCTGCAATCCATAATCACCCATTCGGGGGATACACATTTCTTCAGTCCAGCGAAATAACAGATCAACTAGAGCCTTACGAGAATCATCCTTGCCCTTATGACGACGTTCATTAAGCACATCACCCAGTGTGGCATATTTATCCAGTGCAAGATTTTCAGGTTCACGTTGCTGCATAATACGAATATTAATTTCAGTTGCAGACGCAACAAGTGTTCCACAAACAACGCCATGAGGAATGGGATAGAAAGCACCTAAAGGTGATGCCAGTCCATGCACTGAACCCAGCCCGGTTTGTGCCAGGCAGATTCCCGACATAAGTGACGCATAGGCCATTTTCTCCTGTGCCTGCTGATCTGTAACGTTTTTATAGAGCGCCAATAATCCATCGCGTGCTGAACGTAGCCCGCTTATTGCAAGTGCATCTGTCATCACATTTGAGTTTGTTGACACATAAGATTCCATTAACTGTGTCAGGGCATCCATTCCATTTGCAGCCACAACTGATTGAGGACATGTAACGAGCAACTCTGGGTCGAGAATAGCATATTCAGCAACCAGCCTGTCATGGCGAAATGATTTCTTAAAACCATCTTTTCCCTGCACACTAAGCACGGCATTTTTTGTTGCTTCAGAGCCTGTACCCGCCGTTGTTGGTACTGCAATAAATGGTACCGCTGGCCCTTCATATTCCAGCTCAGGCCCAACGCCTTCAAGATAATCCATAACAGAACGTTTTACCCTGAGCAAACCGGCGATGGCCTTGGCAGCATCCAGTGCACTGCCACCACCTATTCCTATCACAGCATCAATCGTTTGTTGAGAATACTCAAGCACGATTTCATCAACTAGCTGCGGGGATGGTTCGCCAGGAATATTACAGCTTTGCCAGTTTATATTTTTATTTTTCAATTCAGTTAGCAATTTTGTATACGCATCACTGCTTTCAAATGACTTTGCGCCAAACACCAGCAGCACATGATTACCATACTGCTGAATAACATCAGGCAACTGACTAATAGAACCGCGTGAAAAAATAATTCGCGGCAGGCGCGCAATAGAAAAATCAAATAAATTCATTATTAAATATTCATCTTTTTTGAAACAGGTTTAAAACTAAACAGGGAACAATCCGGTATAAGTCGTACCCTTCCTCGGTATTTCCATCCAGTCGGCGACTGTTTCACGCCAGTTTAAATAATGACTGGTTTTTTTATGCTCACGGGCACTGTCTTCTGTATCATATGCCTCATATAGAACAAACTGCTGTAGATCATCATCCGACTGTAATACATCAAATCTGCGATTTCCCGGTTCTTTTACCGAAGCTTCATGATTGATGCGACTGGCTTCAATAAATTCTTCAACATGTTCTACCTTAACCCGTACATCCACAATAGTTACATACATAATATATCCCTTATTAAATATTCTTCAGCTGATCAGCATGATCGTAAGCCTTTGTGAGGTCAAGCCCTCGTGATTATTATAACTTTAGGGAAGTAATAATAAATGCTATAGTGTAACGCATTGTACACAAGCTTAAACACATGCCAGTATCAAGACTCATATTCCACCCCGTTGACGCAAA
This sequence comes from Gammaproteobacteria bacterium, assembly GCA_041589615.1. GTDB lineage: Bacteria > Pseudomonadota > Gammaproteobacteria > SZUA-229 > SZUA-229 > SZUA-229. Next base: position 2,721 of record JBFHVK010000190.1, read on the forward strand.
ACAGACCATACAGCAGAAACATATTGTAGATTGCCTCATACAAATGGGTTTTATCGACATAAAGACTATCCGGGACAATCATTATCTGGCTGGAGAAAACTTCCTTAGCCAGATCACCTTCCTTGGATGTTCCCCCAATATTAGCCTGACCCCGGATGACAATGTAGAACACTGTTATATTTCCATACTGGATAATTCAGATCAGGCAAGATGTATTGGCTACACACAAAATGCAAAACCTAAATGCCCTCATTGCACCAGACGCCTTGCAAACTGGCCAGGCGAAAACTTCCAGCTAAATGACCAGCTATGTGCCTGCGACAAATGCGGAGAGCAAAGTCACTTTTCTGAACTGATCTGGAAACATGAATGCGCCTATGCATGCTGTGGTTTCCAGGTTATGCATATTTATCCACATGAAGCTGTACCGGGCGATCAATTTATGGATCAGCTATCTGGTTTATCCGGTATAGACTGGAATTACTGTTATGCAACCAGTGAGTTCTGAATGTTCTGCTTTATAGCAGGTTGTCCATTGGGAGTAGTCGATAGATGCTGAACTTAAACCAACGCCCCAGTGAAACATCCGGCTCATATTGCTGCTCAATATTTTTACCATCAACTTCACTTTGCCAGAGGACCCGGGATTTTCCTTTTACGGACTTCAGGTTAAGTCGATAGCTATTACGCAGTTCGGTTACCTCATCAAATATACTGGCCACTTCGTTGGCAAGTGCTTGATTTTCTACCAGTAAGCCCATTTCGGTATTAAGGTCCCTGGAACGGGGATCCAGATTAGCTGAACCGATAAACACTTTCTGCCGATCTATAATTATCGTTTTTGCATGCAGGCTTGTTCGCCCACCTGCCCTGAGCATCTTGAATTTCACTTTTTCCCTGGCATAAGCACTGGGCTTGAGTTCGTACAGATTTACTCCTGCCTGTAGTAATTGCCGACGGCTTCTTGAATAACCTGCATGCGCAATCACCACATCAGTTGCGGCCAGTGAGTTGGTAACTACATTGACTTTGACTCCCCTGCTTACCAGTTCTGCAAGCCATTTAACACCCTGCTCACCCGGGACAAAATATGCTGAGACAAAAACCAGCTCAGTCGTTGCCTGGTTAACATGTTCCCTTAACTGTTCTAGCAGGATAGAACTGTATTGTTGTTGTGCATCTACTTTTGCAGGCAGGTCGTAATATAGTTTCGCATTCGCCCAGTAATAAGGCAGGCTAAAAAGTTCTTTCTGGTAATCTGCTGAAGAAATTGCCTTTACAAAATCTGCAATCTCTACCGTTTGCACGAATCGATTCAGGTATTTCTTTATCCTGTTTAGTGCATATTTTCTTTCGGGTTTAATATAAAGCGAGTCTACCGGTATTGCCCAGGGGCTATTCCAGTATTCATCAAAGCTACTGGATATCTGCCTGACCACAGTACCGATCGACAACAGGTCAATATCAAGGAACAGGTTTTGTGGATCTGCCGCGAAATAAATATCGCCAATGTTTCTGCCACCAATAATAGCCATGGCATTATCAGATATTAGCGCTTTGTTATGCATGCGACGTCCTACTCGCACCAGGTCAGTAATAAACTCGAGGTAGCGTAATAATCCCCTGAACCTGAATGGATTGAATATTCTGATTTCAATTTCAGGGTGAGCGTTTAGAACCCTGATTGCCTCATCGGCACCCAGGGTGTCGATATCGTCCAGCAATATACGCACTCTGACGCCCCGGTTAGCAGCCATTACAAGTAACTGCGCAAGCAGGTGTCCGGAGGTATCACCATGAAAATAATAATATTGAAGATCGAGAGTTTTCTCAGCCCTGCGAATCAGGTCGCTACGCGCGGTGAAGGCATGAAGGTTATCGGCTAGAAGATAAAAACCCGAATCCGCAGACTGACCCGTTAAAAGTCGTTGCACTTCAAGATGATTAGCCGTTGAGATATCTTCAGCCAGTGAAAAGCTCTGTATTTTATCTGTCTGTGTTGTGCGCTGACCCGGCGGCAGCCATGCCAGTAGCTTCTCTATCGCCTCAACAATGCTCTGCCTGATCAGTTTAAACATACATCAGGTTTCTAATGACAATACTTTCAACTGGCCAATTTTATCCCGCAGAGCAGCCGCCTCCTCAAATTCCAGGTTCTGCGCATGAGTGAACATCTGTTTTTCCAGCAGGTCTATCTGCTTACTGATTTCCTTAACAGACATGTGTGCATATTCTGCCTGCTGTTCGGCTACCCTGAGAGCTTTCTGCAGGTGTTTCTGTTCATAACCTATGCCCATGATATCGTTGATAGCTTTCTTGATACCCTGTGGTGTTATGTTGTGTTGCCTGTTAAATTCCTGCTGTTTTTCACGTCGCCGCTGTGTTTCTTCCAGCGCACGTTGCATCGAACCGGTAATCTTGTCTGCATATAAAATTGCATGACCATTGAGGTTACGTGCAGCACGGCCAATCGTCTGGATTAATGAACGATCGGATCGCAGGAAGCCTTCCTTATCGGCATCCAGTATAGCAACCAGTGACACCTCCGGCATATCCAGCCCTTCACGTAGCAGGTTAATACCCACCAGCACATCGAATTCGCCCAGCCGCAAATCTCGAATAATTTCCATGCGCTCTACCGTATCAATATCAGAATGCAGATAACGCACTTTTACGCCGTGTTCCATCAGGTACTCGGTAAGATCTTCTGACATACGTTTGGTAAGCGTTGTAATTAATACACGCTCCTGCTTCGCAACCCGCAGGTGAATTTCCGAGAGCACATCATCCACCTGGGTCGTCACTGGCCTGACTTCGACTTCCGGATCAACCAGCCCTGTGGGACGAACAACCTGCTCCGCCACCTGATCCGAGTGTTCCTTCTCATACGCACCGGGAGTTGCCGAAACATATATGGTTTGCGGACGCATCGCCTCAAACTCGTCGAAACGTAAAGGACGATTATCCAGTGCAGAGGGCAA
>JBFHVK010000191.1:0-5694 GCA_041589615.1 Gammaproteobacteria bacterium
GTGCATGTATTATTACGGCAGATAATACCGATAACATGCCATAGAAATAGTCTCCCTCCAATGACATATCTTCAGAAAAAATAACCAGTAAGCCTGCCACCCCTGACAGGGCGCCGATTACTTTCATCGCACTAAAGCCATTCTCATGTATGAAACGCCAGGCGAAATAGCCGGTCACAATGGGAGAAAAACCAAAGATGACCGATATCAGGCCAGAACTGATATATTGAGCCCCCCAGTATACTGGCAACATCCCGCCAAATAGCGCTGTAGCCGCCGCAAGGTACGCCTTACGCGCCGCACTGTGCATAGGTAGTTTTCTGTATAACAGGAACACCATAGTTGTTGCGAGCAGTGCACCGATACTCATACGCATCACAATACCAAACAGATAACCTGTACCTTCTCCGCTCCATTTTATTGTAATCGGTGTGGTAGACCAGATCACCACAACGGCACTGTAGGCTAAGGCAATCATCAATTTGCTATAACTATTCCTTTGTTTCACCTGCATTGAATTATCCTTTTATCTATGCCACAACGAAAAAAGCCACAGACTTTTTTCGTCTGTGGCTTTTTTATCGTAATTTTATAGTGATATTAAATTAGCACACAGACAGGTACGCTGAGCCACACGGGGCGCAGGCATGCTTTGATACGAATAATGTGCGAAAAAATAATTAACATATTCCTAGATTGTGTTAATAAATATATCTTGTCAAGGTATAATCTCTGCAAATTGTGAAGAGTATCGCGAACACGTTCTTCATAGCTAGATACACGCCATTCCCTGCATCTGTATTCTAAATGGGCGGCAAGTAGCTAAAACTATAAACTTAAATAAATCTCCGGTAGATTTATGTAGAATCGAGTACACATCATTGAATTCCACGTGAGTTCTATATGACGTTCATACTATAATTGGGCTGGCAAATATGATTAGAAAAACAGTTTGTATTCTGGGCGGTAGCGGATTTGTTGGCCGCCATATCTGTAGTCTCCTGGCGCAGTCCAATTATCATATAAAGGTATTAACTCGTCGCGCTGACTCTTGCAAGCAACTTGGCGTTATTCCCGATCTGAAAATTATCGAAACCGATGTGCATGACCAGAATCAGCTGGACAGGCACCTGGAAAACACTGATATTGTTATTAACCTGGTTGGCATCCTGAATGAACGTGAGCATAATGGCGATGGCTTTCGTCGAGCCCATGTAGAGCTAACTCGCAAGGTACTCAATGCCTGTCACCACAATAACGTACCACGTCTGTTACATATGAGCGCACTAAATGCCGACGCCTCACAGGGTGGCAGTCGTTATCTGCAAACCAAGGGTGAAGCAGAAAACCTGGTTCACTCATTTGCCGGTAAAATAAAGGTAACCAGCTTCAGGCCTTCAATCATCTTTGGCCACGACGACAGTTTTTTTAACCGTTTTGCATCAATACTGAAAATAACGCCGCTGGTTTTCCCGCTTGCCTGTGCATCTGCGCGCTTTGCACCCGTTTATGTATCGGATCTTGCACGCTGCTTCGTCGAATGTATCGACAACCCTGAAACCTACGATCAACGTTATGATCTCTGCGGCCCTGAGATATTCACTCTTAAAGAACTCGTTAGCTATACCAGCCAGCAACTGGGTCGTAAGCACTGGATTATCAGCCTTCCCGATATCATATCCCAGATTATGGCGATTATTACCGAGTTCGTCCCTGGCAAACCATTCTCCATAGATAATTTTCAGTCCCTGCAAAAAGACAGTATCTGTGCTGACGACTGTAACAAACCACCCTGTAAACTTGAGCATTCACCTAAATCCGTGGTGCCCTGGTTTCTCGGTGAGCGAGCCCAGCTACATCGTGATGACATCTACCGCCAGCAATCGAGGCGCAACTAAAATCTCTGTGCTATGATATTCAAACCATAAAAAGTAGAATGTAAGGCTATGGAAAAGCTAAGAAATGCCGAGTTCATACAGTCCATTATACGTTTATGTATTGGGACTCTAACTTACTTATACATATCCGCCGGTATTGATAGCCAGTATTTTAATGCCTCACACGAAGTACTTGATTACTTCACCGCGCTATTTTTTGGTTTCAGCCTGCTCAATCTAATTTCCATTTTCTGGGTCCCTGCCTCCACGCCAAGACGCTATACCGCTCTGGCATTTGATATTGCCAGCACCACTTTCTCATCCTACTTAACGGGTGGCATTAATAGTGTGTATGTACTCGTCTATTTATGGATATATATCGGATATGGCACCCGTTATGGGCTGCGCTTTCTCAGCGCTGCGGTAGCCTTTACCCTGGTTGGCTACAATGTCCTGCTACTCACTGAAGATGCCTGGCATCTGCTCACTCTCGAAGCTATCGCATTTTTATTGCTGATTATCGCACTCCCCACCTATCTGTACTCACTACAGAAACGGTTAATGATAACGGCTGAAAAGGCCCAGGCAGCAAGCGTCGCCAAGACTGAATTCCTGTCAAATATGACACACCAGATACGCACCCCGATTGGCGGTATTGTCGGCATGATCGACCTGCTGAATAAAACCCGGCTGGATGTACAACAAAAACAGTACCTGCAATCACTGAGTCAGTCGAGCCATTCACTTCAGGAGATCATTGAAGATATTGTTGATTTTTCACGTATTGAAGATGGCAATATCACCCTGAGCCGTGCCAGCACTAACCCTCGAACACTGATCGACAGCCTGATACACAGCCTTGCACCAATCGGTTATGAGAAAGACCTGGAGATTGTCTGTTATATCGATGAGTCTTTTCCACATGAAGTCGTAATTGATGCACAGCGCTTTCGCCAGCTGCTCTCCAACCTGATCCGTTATGCGATAGAACATAGCACCAACCAGGGTATCTATATTAATGCGCATGCCAGCAATATCAGCTCACAAAAACAGCTGAATATCTGTGTTGAAATACAGTTCCAGCAGAAAACAGACATACATCACCTGCAGTCCAATCAGATTCCTGAAACCAATGAAGCGCTTCCCCTGCGCATAGGTTATCAGCTCACGCGCCTAATGAACGGTCTGTTTGAAATTCAGTATAACGACAGGGACGATATTACTTTTAGCCTGCATTTCAACTGGCAACAGGTGCAGCAATTACCTCAGGCAACAAATACATTCGCAGCAAACAAACGTATTCTCATTTATGACACCAACAAATTGAGCCGACAGGTACTGGAAAAATACACCCAGCAAATGGGCTTTGAGGTGTATGCCACATCAGGCACCGACAACCTCATAGCACACATTATCTGGAGCCATGACAAGGAAAAGCCGTTTGACGCTATCCTGCTGAGCGAAGATCGCCAACGCAGAAACTGCAACGAGCTTGTTATGCGTATTCGCAGTGAAGCCAAATGCGACATACCCATTCTGTATGCGACCTATATGCACAGTATCGAGCATGTCGAAACCGAGAGCTTCAAGGACATACAGGCCACCGCAATCAAGCCTGTCTCATATGAGATGTTAAAAAATGCATTGCGCAAACTGTTTAACAGCGAAGATGAAGAACTCAGACGTGAGCGCGAGCCCGCAGCAGAAGCTAGAAGGTTAAGTATTCTACTGGCTGAAGACAATGAAATAAATGCCAGTGTTGTCTATAGCCACCTTTCCGAGCTGGGCCACAACGTAGATATTGCCACAGATGGCACAACCGCTCTGTATGCGATGAACAAGCACCACTACGACCTGGTGCTAATGGATATCAATATGCCCAATATGGATGGCATCGAAGCCACACGTCAATGGCGACGAATCGAAAAACACCCGCAGCACCTGCCTATAATCGCGCTCACCGCGAAAGCAACTTCGGAAGACCGTGAGCGCAGCCTGAAAGCAGGAATGGATGATTTCCTTACAAAACCGGTAAACGAAGAGCATCTTCGGGAGATTATCTCCCAATATACCGGTTAACTCGTAACAATTTCATGGGTTTTTTTGCGTTGCTTGTGGCAATATTCGCTCCTTATACAGTTAACCCTGCATCTTCGAACACCCAGGAATAAAGTTATGAGCATCTCTTCTTTCTTACCGCCAGTCCGTACACTCATGGGCCCCGGACCATCAGACGTACACCCAAGAATTCTAAGCGCACTCGGCAGACCAACCATCGGCCATCTTGACCCTTTATTTGTAGACATGATGGACCAGGTTAAAAGCATGCTGCAGTATGCTTTTCAGACTGAAAACGCATTAACCATACCTGTATCTGCACCCGGTTCTGCCGGCATGGAAACCTGCTTTGTTAACCTGATAGAGCCGGGTGACAAAGTCATTGTTTGCCAGAACGGTGTATTTGGTGGTCGCATGAAAGAAAATGTCGAGCGTTCCGGTGCAACAGCCGTTATGGTTGAAGACGAATGGGGCAAGGCCATCGACTGCAACAAGGTAGAAGACACTCTAAAAGCTCACCCGGATGCAAAAATACTGGCCTTCGTCCATGCTGAAACCTCAACCGGCGCAATGTCAGATGCAAAAACCCTGTGTGAGCTGGCAAGAAAATATGACTGCCTGAGCATCGTCGACGCCGTCACATCCCTGGGTGGCAGTGAGCTACGCGTTGATGACTGGGGTATCGATGCCATCTATTCTGGCACTCAGAAATGCCTGTCATGCACACCGGGCATTTCACCCGTCAGCTTCAGCGAGAAAGCGACTGATCTAATCAAGGCTCGCAAGAGCAAAGTACAGAGCTGGTTCCTCGACATGAACCTGGTGATGGGTTACTGGGGCGGCAGCACAAAGCGCGCCTATCACCACACAGCGCCTATCAACGCGCTGTACTCATTCCATGAGGCCCTGGTGATGCTACAGGAAGAAGGACTGGAAAACGCCTGGAAACGCCATATGGATAACCACCTGGCACTGCGTGCTGGCCTGGAAGCAATGGGCCTGAGTTTTGTTGTGGCCGAAGCAGATCGCCTGCCTCAGCTGAACTCAGTGACCATTCCAGACGGTGTTGACGATGCAGCCATTCGCAGTCAGCTACTGAACGAGTTCAATCTCGAAATCGGTGCTGGCCTGGGCGCACTGGCAGGTAAAGTATGGCGTATTGGCCTGATGGGTCACAGCAGCCGCGCTGAGAACATTATGCTCCTGCTAAGCTCACTTGAAGCAGTGCTGGGCGATAAAGTCAACCAGGGTGCAGCAATAAGCGCAGCTCAACAGGTGCTGATAAAATAACAGCAGCCATACCTGTTTATTTCAAAAGGGCTGCGCTTGTTGTGTAGCCCTTTTTTATTTCTCCATAACATGGCCATAAATATCAGCATTTTAATTAATACAGCCAGGTTTTATACTCAACTATCTACTGAGCAGAATAAAACATCATGCAAATCTACCTAGTCGGCGGCGCCGTTCGCGACCAGCTATTAAATTACCCTGTTAAAGAAAGAGACTGGGTAGTTGTCGGTGCGACCATCAATGAAATGCTCGACCTGGGTTATCAACAGGTAGGCAAGGACTTCCCGGTTTTTTTACATCCACAGACAAAAGAAGAACACGCACTTGCACGTACCGAGCGCAATACAGCTCCTGGTTACCGAGGCTTTGAAGTACATGCATCACCAGATGTGACGCTAGAAGAAGACCTGATTCGCCGCGACCTGACAATCAATGCAATCGCTGAGGATAAAGATGGCAATTTAATCGA
>JBFHVK010000192.1:0-5689 GCA_041589615.1 Gammaproteobacteria bacterium
TCATGATGCATCGAGCTCCTGGCCAAACTATCGGGCGCATAAGGCCAGTTCGCTGGCCAATCAAAAGGCCGCAAATTATACAGCATATTAGAGAACTATGATTAGTGTAAAATAGCTTAATCGGGCTTGTTTATCGGAAATATATGCAAAATACTCATTATCAACGCCTTGGCGGCGAAAAAGCGGTGCGTGAACTGGTTGATCGCTTCTATGATTTAATGGATTCCGCCGAAGATGTCGGTGAATTGAGGGCATTACATGCCCCTGACCTCACCGAGGCAAGGGAAAAGCTGTTCATGTTTCTCTCGGGCTGGCTTGGAGGCCCATCACTGTATATCGAAAAATTCGGCCACCCACGCCTCAGACAACGCCATATGCCGTTTGCGATCGGTGAAAGGGAGCGAGACCAGTGGATGCAATGTATACAGCGGGCGATGCTTGATATGGATGTTGAGCCTGAATTGATGAAAGAGCTCTATGCTGCTTTTTATAAAACAGCTGATTTCATGCGCAACCAGTAATGCCTGATAGTTCAGCTGTCCGAAAATGCTGTTTTTTGCCGAACGTGACTAGTGTTTTTTTCGCTGTATGTTATAAATTAAGCAATGGGCATCTACGCCTGACACAAATGAACTAAAGAACTGAATCTGCGGATTCCACAGGATCACACTCATGGAAAGCCGAACCTATGTCATAGGCCGTCGCGGCAATATACAGCTGTTTGATAAAACCACCAGTGCACGGCATGCCGAGCTGGTTGTGATTGATAACCAGATGTATCTAACAGACCTGGATTCAACCAATGGCACCTACCTGATGGAGCAGGGTAAACGTCGCCGCTTTAAGGAAGGCTACATCAACCTGGACCAGACACTTTCCTTTGGTGACCAGGTTTGTACGGTTCGTGAACTGGTTGCTCGCGCACAACTGGCTAACTAATTGCTTTAATGCGTTTCACAGGACGCGCAGATTTTTTTCTGACGTGCTGGAATTTAACATCTAACTAAGCCATTATTAACTGCAATAAAAATAATTCATTCTTGCCAGGCATTTCTGCCAACAGGGAGCACAATGGCTAATAAACCAGAAGATCTCGTAAAAGGCGTCGTAAAACTTATTTCGCTGCCAGAAATATACATTCGTGTCACACAGGTACTCGAAGATCCAAATCACAATGCCAAGCAGCTTGGTGAAATCATAGGACATGATCCTGCATTAACCGCACGTATTCTGCGCATTGTTAATAGTGCCTACTACGCGCTCGCCACACAGGTTGAACTGGTTAGCCGTGCCGTTTCCATAATAGGTGAAGATGACCTTCGCAACCTTGTACTTGCCACCTCGGCTGTAGATACTTTCAAACGCATCCCTAACCAACTGGTTGATATTGATCTTTTCTGGCGTCACAGTGTACACACTGGAATTGTCTCAAGGCTGCTTTCAAAACACTGTAACATTCTGCATGGAGAACGCCTGTTTGTGGCTGGCATGTTGCACGATATTGGAAAACTGATTCTGTACTTTAAGGAGCCTGAGCTGTCACAACAGGTTTTACTGCAGGCAGCAGAATCTGATGGCCAGCTATATCGAGCAGAGAAAGATATTATCGGATTTACTCATGGCGATGTAGGCGCGGCACTCATCGAGGCCTGGAAACTCTCAGACACACTGAAGGAAGTCGTGGCCTACCACCACACGCCACTTAAGGCGAAGAAGCATCCGATGGAAACCTCTATTGTTCATATTGCAAACTGTATCGTGAATGCAATAAGCCCGGAAGTTGAAACCGACGAACACCTGCTAGATGATTATCCAGCGTTTGAGCCTGAAACCCTTAAAATCACCGGGCTAGACCTCAAAATACTCCCGGGAGTCATGGATCAGGCCTGGGAGCAGGCAGCCGAGGTACTGGATATTATCTGCCCTCGAGTCTGACGCCATCACAAGCATACTCAATTGCCTGCAGATACCACTGCAGGCAGGTTTAAGGCCGCTTATCGCTTTTTCTCCCTACTGCAACAATCACCAAGTAATTCCTTCAAAATCGTCTATATTTGAAACAGGGCACTACCCTGTTTGGGTGAATAATGAGTCCTGTTTGTGACCTGCGTCACTAAATTACTGGAGTTTCGGCGCTACATTAGTATTTCACGGTGCATAAGCCGCTATTCTCTCCTTTTTTATGCACCTCAAATGTTAAAAGCATCCGAAGGTTGCCCCTTCGAACAACTACGATGCGCACTTACACTCAGGTCTATCGCCCTGCATGTGTGAATTACAATCACCTTGCCAGTGCTCATCAGTGATGAACTTCCACAACTGGAAATAGAGCGACATGAGCGCAATTATTCATAACATTAACAGTGCATCTAGAAGCAGTAACGAACTATACAGGACACTGCTTCAACAAATCACACTGTGCCTTAATGAAGAACTCTCCAGTATGGTAGGACATGTTTTCGATGGCGCGGATGATATGCTTTTTCAACTTGCGGAAAATGCCGACTCGAACGAAGACCAGAGCAGCTATTTTGATACCATGCGTATGCTACGCATAGAGCGCAGCCAGGTATGTGAACAGTTTGCCAGGCACATACAGGAATATCTACAATTACCAACTGAAAACAGCAACCAGAATATTGATTTTGATGAAGACGAACTCAGCCTGGTTGATCAAAGCGAAATGGAAGAGCTGGTCGCAATTTCAGCGATGCACTCCAAAGCAATGAATCTGTATGGCGAGGCCGTAAATCATCTGGAAGCTCGCATTGAATTTGTATCAATGAAATCGGATATCTTTGCCAAAGACGCTCTTGCCCCAAAAAACATCTGCGAAGCATTCAAACAGGCTTTAGCTGATGTAGAACTCTCCACGCGTAACAAATTATTACTTTATAAACTGTTTGACCAGGAAGTTATCGTTAAGCTCGCAGCGTTTTATAAGCAGCTTAACCAGATTTTTATCGACCAGGGAATATTACCAAAAATAAAACTTGGCGAGCAGCCAGTACCCGCGAAAAATCAACCCACGTCAGCTAACATCGAGAATAACACTCATTATAATGATGCAGTTTATAATGAAAACCCGACCTGTGACCCTCTATCTTCTGGTAGTTACAGAAACCATCAGTTTACGACCTCAGGTTCATCAAATCCTCAAGGCATACATCAGGGTAATGTTCAGGGTGCAAATCTGCAACAGCAGGTACAGAACGTAGTTAGTCAGTTTCTTCACGGTGAGTTAACCGCTTCAGGCCCCGGAATACCCGCCTCTTTTACCAGACCTGCTTCGGCATCACCATCAACACAGTATTATGACCGTCGAGATGTGATGCAGGCAATCTCGAATATCCAGTCAGGACTTGCACATGCGCCAGCAGAACAGCAGGTTACCAGTATTACCGATTTCAAACGTTCATTACTCGAAGATATGGGACGCAGAAGTGGCGGAGCTGTTACCAAACAGGTAAGCCAGGTTGATGAGAAGACAATAGACTTTATAGAAATGCTCTTTGATGCCATCGTAGATGATGACAGTATTTCAGAGCCGGTTACCAATCTTTTACTCAGGCTACAGATACCCCTTATCAAGATTGCCATGCTTGATGAAGAATTTTTCATCAATGCTGACCATCCGGCCAGAACGACATTAAACCTTATTGCATACATCGGACGTGGCATATCGACCAGAGATGACAGTTTATATCCCGCACTTGAACGTGTAGTTGAATCACTGCTTAGCGATTTATCAATTAACAGCAACAGCTTTGAGCAGGCAATATCCCAGCTTCAATGCATTGAAGAAGCAGAATTACAATTTGCTGCGGAAAAAGAAAAACAGACACAGAAAAGCGTCCTACAGGCACATGCTCGTGACATTGTTCTCGCCGAACTTCAATACCAGGTTATGAACAAGGTTTTACCTAAACCCTGCCAGAAACTTATTCTGAAACACTGGTCGACACTGATGTTTCATCGTTATATCCGCTTTGGGAAAAATAGCGATGAATGGACTGATTCTGTTTCGACTGCTAAGCATCTAATACAGATTTTACAGCCTATTCAATCTTCACAGGCTCATCATCGTGTTGAAAGCGAAAAAGACAACTTGCTTGACGAGATACATAACACCTTGCTGCAAACAAAGCAGAATCCTGTAGACATAGAAACTGAAATTAATCATGTTTTCATAACTATTGAAAACATGCTGGAAAACAGCAAGTTTAATCCTGAGCATGCAGAAACATCTGAGACCTATTATCAGTCATTAGATGATGACTATGATCTGCAGGCAGCAGAAATGGATGCCATGCCTGAGCCTGATATTGAACTCATTGATGAAGAGGCTAGCCCGTTAGACGCACAGGCAGAACAGGCACGAAACAAGATTGCATTACTGCCTATGGATGTTCGACCTGGCGCATGGTTTGAAGTTTACAATGGCGATGACAGCCCGGTAAGACGAGCCAAACTTTCGGTTATTATCATGGAAGAGGCAAAGCTTGTTTTTGTAGATAGAATTGGTGTTAAAGTTCTTGAGAAAGATGCCGAAGAATTTAGTATAGAGCTGGAACAGGAAAAATCCTCGATGATTTCAGACCATTCCGCCTTCGACCACGCCCTTGGCATGGTCATTAATTCACTCTCTGGCACAAATTGATCATTATAAACCCGTGTTTATTCGGGTAATTTTTTCCAAATGTCTAAAGTCTAAACCACATACTGCACATAAATGCAGTTTTTACGTACCAGTTGAGCCTGGTATGAATTATTGACTCGGTTGAATAACAGGCAGTAAATTCACCGTTTATAGCTTGATGGTTTTATTTATTATGGCTGACAGACAAACCAGTTTTATTGAACAGCTTTTCAATACAATTAGCAATGACCCAACTATGCCTGCCGAGTTGAAATTATCGCTAATGAGGCTTCAATTACCGATTCATACTCTCAGCCTTAATGATCCACACTTCCTGAGCAATGACAAACATCCAGCAAGAAAAACACTCCTGATTGCAAAGCGCCTGTCTAACTATGCAAAAAAAGACACCAACCTCATCAAGAAAATCGATATTATCATTTCAGAGCTATACAGCTCATCTTCAACTGCAACACAATTCGCAAGCGCGAATAACCAGTTTGAGCGGCTTATACAACAATTACAAATCAATAACAGCAACGCACCCGCTCAAGAACAGGCACCAATAGATAAAGTTGACCTGAAGACCTATCTTAATAAAAAAATAAAATTATGCCTGCAAGGTAATCAGATACCAAACGAATGTAAAGTACTTATCCTTAAACTCTGGCCTGCGGCCCTGTTTCACCTTATCAAAACACATGGCGAAAAAACACGCCACTGGAATAATGCTCTCGATATGTTTATGGAGCTTATAGATTCCTTACAGCCATTAAGCAGCATAGAGGAATACCGCTCACTAAAAGACAGTTACATGAAAATAGCGCGCAGCAATAACAATATGTTATTACTCTATCATGACGAAAAAAATGTTGAAGCCTCAATTAAATCATTAATTGCGCATTACAACCATATACTTGGAAACTCTAACTATGGTCAGGCCGCACATAATATGCGCCAGATTAGTGTGCTTGATAAAATTTCGAGCTTGCCTTCAAACATCAAACCCGGTGTCTGGTGTGAGATTTTTATAGATGATGCCATTCCAAA
>JBFHVK010000193.1:0-5641 GCA_041589615.1 Gammaproteobacteria bacterium
ATCACTTAAAGATGTATAGGCATGATTAATAAATTGATTAAGCAGAATATCCAGCTCCAGCATGCCACGCCGACAGCGCCAGCGTAATGTGGAATCAATATGCTGAGGCATGGGTTTATTGTGTGATGGTTGCATAACTAGAATGACTTTTTCACCATCATCTTCTTGATCTCACCAATGGCTTTGGTGGGATTCAAACCTTTGGGACACACTTGAACGCAGTTCATAATGGTATGACAGCGAAACAGCTTGAATGGATCATCCAGTGCCTGAAGCCTCTCTTCAGTGGCCTGGTCTCGTGAATCATTTATAAACCTGGCTGCCTGCAATAATGCAGCTGGACCAAGAAACTTGTCTGGATTCCACCAGAATGATGGACATGACGTGGTACAACAACCACACAGTATGCATTCGTACATACCATCCAGCTTGTCACGATCTTCAGGTGACTGCTTTAGTTCCACTTCGGGTAAGGGGTCTTTGACAGTCAGGTATGGCTGTACATCCCGGTACTGTTGATAGAACTGCTCCATATCAACGATAAGATCGCGAATGACTGGCAGGCGTGGCATAGGTCTGATTTCTACAGGCTGCTTTAATTTCATCAAAGGAGTGATACAGGCAAGCCCATTAGTGCCGTTGATATTCATGCCATCTGAACCACAAACACCTTCTCGACAGGAACGCCTGAAACCCAGTGATGGATCCTGTTCCTTGATCAGCAGTAAGGCATCCAGCAGCATCATATCCTGGCTGACGTTCTCCAGCTGATAATCCTGCATGTAAGGCTCTTTATCCGTTTCAGGATTGTATCGATAAATGCTAAAACGCATACTCACACCTTTCATTACCATTAGTAGACCCGTGCCTTAGGAGGAAAGCTCGCAACAGACATAGGTTTAGTGCGCACAGGTTTGTAATCAAGCTTGTGCTCTTCTTTTGAGTAAAGTGTATGCTTCATCCAGTTTCTGTCATCTCTTTCGGTATGATCAATACGTGAATGAGCGCCCCTACTTTCATGACGGGCTGCCGCCGAATAAACCGTTGCAAGCGCTACATCCATCAGGTTTTCAAGCTCAAGTGCTTCAACCCTGGCAGTATTGAACAGATCAGAGTGATCGCTGATACGTGCATTTTTCAAACGTTCGGCAAGTGCCGAAACTTCACGTATACCCTTGTCCAGTACTTCCTGTGATCGGAATACTCCACAGTTATCTTCCATTGCTTTCTGAAGCTCACGACGAATCACGTCGATCGATTCACCTTCACCCGTATCATCCCATCGATGCAGGCGTTGATACGCCTGTTCGATACTGCTTTCATCCAGTGCCATGTGATAACGGTTTTCTTTAAGGTATTCGATAATATGATTAGCGGCTGAACGGCCAAAAACCAGAATATCGAGCAATGAGTTACCACCGAGACGGTTCGCACCATGAACGGAAACACAGGCACATTCACCCGCTGCGTAAAGTCCGGCAACGGGTTCTTCAGGTGTATCCTTAACAGGTATGACTACCTGGCCTAGACGATTCGTTGGTATGCCACCCATGGTGTAATGCGCAGTAGGATAGACAGGAATCGGCTGACTAGCCGGATCGATACCCAGAAACGTAATACAGGTTTGCCGTATACCAGGTAACCTCGACTGCAAAACATCTTCAGGTAAATGATCCAGTTTAAGCATCACATGATCTTTATCGGGTCCACATCCACGCCCTTCTTTTACCTCGGTATAGATCGAACGACTCACCACATCACGAGATGCAAGATCTTTAGCAGAAGGCGCATAGCGTTCCATGAAACGCTCACCCTTATCGTTAACGAGATATCCACCTTCACCACGAGCACCTTCGGTAATGAGCATGCCACGACCCGCTATACCAGTTGGATGGAACTGGAAAAACTCCATATCCTGTAAAGGCACACCTGCACGTAATGCCATTCCCATACCGTCCCCGGTATTGATAAGTGCATTGGTAGTTGTACGATAAAGCTGGCCTGCGCCACCGGTGGCAAGCAAGGTTGTCTTTGCTTCAATGATTAACTCTTCACCGGTATGAATATCAAATACAAATGCGCCTAACACATTACCATCGTGATTTTTAAGCAGGTCAACCGCAAAATACTCGTCGAAAAAATGCGTCTTAGCGCGGATATTCTGCTGATAAAGACTATGCAAGATAGCATGGCCCGTACGGTCTGCGGCTGCGCAGGTTCTAGCAGCCTGTTCGCCACCAAAATTCTGTGACTGGCCACCAAAGGGTCGCTGATAAATTTTTCCATTATCAAGACGCGAGAAAGGCACACCGAAATGCTCCATCTCATATACAGCCCTGGGCGCTGCGCGACACATATATTCGATAGCATCCTGGTCTCCCAGGTAATCACTACCTTTTACCGTATCGAACATATGCCAGTGCCAGTTATCAGGTAATACATTGGCAAGTGCCGCATTCATCCCTCCCTGTGCGGCAACCGTATGTGAGCGAGTAGGAAAAACTTTTGAGACGACTGCGACAGAAGCATCACCTTCGGCCAGCTGCAATGCCGCACGTAACCCGCCGCCACCTGCGCCGATAATCAAAGCATCGAAGCGTCTCCTGGGTATTGAATTGATACTCATATAATCGCCACCATGAATAAGGCCTTAACTCCCCATAAACCAGAGCCGATAATCGTTGCAGCAACCAGGGTTAATACAATTAGCCGGGCAACTACATTCGGAACATAATCAAGAATAATATCCCTCACACCAATCCATGCATGCCAGAGTATGGCGATTAGAAACAGGCCAAGCGAAATAGTATTCAGTGGTGAAGAAACCCATCCTGACCAGTCCTGTTGATTGAATGGATTACTGATTAACCAGCAGGCAAATATATAGAAGATATACAGCGCAATAAAAACCGCACTAATACGTTGAATCATCCACGGGCGTAAGCCCTGTATACCCGGTGAACTCATAGAAAAATCTCCACTGCCAGCCAGACAAATATAACAGCTTCAAGCAGGAACACTAACCAGGCAAAGAGAATCGCAGGCTGTTTATCAACGCCGATATCAAAGTCGATGAAAAGAAAACGTATGCCAGCTAGCAGGTGATGTACAATCGCCCATAGAACACCAAGACATACCAGCTGAATCACAGGTAGCTGTAGTAGTTCAGTGGCGCGCTGGAAACCGTTATCTCCCTGCAGCGAAAGGTCAAATAGATAGACAGCTAGCGGTAGCACAAGAAACATCAGTAGACCGCTTACCCTGTGCAGGAAAGAAACAAAACCGGTCACCGGAAGGCGGATCTTGATGAGATTCAGAAAAAAGGGGCGCTTATCAGTCGTCGCCATTGCTCATTTTCTCTCTGGGTTTGTTATTATATTTACTAAAGAGTGTAGTGGATTGTATAAAGTCTGCAGCAGAATCCACATCAACTGTAGGCTGACACTACAACATAAACTGATTACTATCTACCACTTAATCCCTATACGATACAGGTAACTCAATGAAACCGGAATGGCAAGATTTCCTTAAAGACGCAGGCGCCGAGATTGAAAACAACAGAGTGCTCAGTTTTGGTAATATAAATCGTGAACGACTGGTCGCTCATACCGGCCTAACCATCTGTGACCTGAGTCATATGGGTTTAATATCCGTCGATGGTGATGATGCATCTGACTTCCTGCAGGGTCAGCTGACAAATGATATCCGCGATGTAAGCCTGCAACACAGCCAGCTGAGTGCCTACTGCACCCACAAGGGACGAATGCTTGCAAATTTCCGCATATTTAAACGTGAAGACAGTTTTTACCTGAGACTTCCCCAGCCACTGCTTGAGCCGACATTAAAACGTATCAGTATGTTTATACTGATGTCCAAAGTCTCTATAAAGGACAGCAGCAATGCACTCGTTGGCATGGGCATTTCCGGGCCCGAGGCTGATCAGCATCTTTCCGGTCTTTTATCTCCTTTGCCTGAATCGGTTGACGACGTTAGCCAGATTAATGGTTATACCGTCATCAGGGTACCCGGTGTTACACCGCGATATGAAGTGTATGGGGATCTCGAATCCATAAAAACACTCTGGAGTCATCTCGATGTACATGCAGCGCCTGTAGGTGCTGGTTGCTGGGAAACACTCGATATCCTTGCGGGTATACCAACTATTTACCCACAGACATCGGAAGCCTTTGTCCCACAAATGACCAATATGCAGGTTATAAATGGCGTTAATTTTCAGAAAGGCTGTTACACAGGACAGGAAGTCGTTGCGAGGATGCAGTACCTTGGCAAGCTTAAACGTAGGATGTTCCGCGTGCAGGTTGCAACCGACGATGACGTCAACCCGGGCGATAAACTCTATTGTGACGGCAGCAGCAGTGGCCAGGGCACTGGTCAAATAGTGAGCGCACAGGCTAATGCAGAAGGTTCAGTTGATGCACTTGCTGTCATCGATATCAGTGACGCTGAATCTGGGAAGCTTCAGTTAAATGACGCAGACGGTCCAGCTATAAGCGTGCTAACACTGCCCTATTCTGTCGAAAAAGAGAAATAAGAAGAAATGCCTGGTTAATACAGGCTGTTTTGATAAAACTTGGCTACACTCAAAATATATAAAAAAGTCAAAAATATCAATGAGCGATCAGGCACAGTTAATTTACCAGAAAATTTGTAAGGCAGTAGAAACTGATCAGTTGAAACTGCCCACCCTGCCGGAAGTAGCCGTACAGGTTAAACAGGCAGTGGAGAGTGACAGTCATACTGCTGCTGACATTGCCGAGCTTCTTTCCAGAGATGGGGCTTTAAGCGCTCGGCTGTTACAACTCGCCAATAGCCCTTTGTATCGTTCACGTAGTGAAATAGACAATCTTCAGATGGCCATAACACGGCTAGGCTTACGTATCGTAAAGGACCTGGTTGTTATGCTCGCAATTAGACAGGCTTTTCAAGCGAGCAGCGATGAAGTCGACAAGGTGTTTCGTGAAATATGGCATACGAGTGTCGATGTTGCTGCTATGAGCCGTGCACTTGCAAATTCACATAGCAACCTCGATGCCGAACAGGCAGTTCTCGCGGGGTTAATTCATAATATTGGCAGTTTACCTGTCATAGAAATTGCTGAAAAGCATCCGGAGCTATTTAAAGATATCGAGCTGAAACAGGTCATCGATGAAATACAGAACTCACTTGGTGAAAAGATACTCAGCTTCTGGCATTTTCCTCAATCGCTGATTGATGTTGCCAGCCAGTGTAGAAAACCGCATCTAAAAAACTCTGATATGCCTGGCTATGTAGATATTGTACAGACCGCACTATTCCTGACAGGGCATATGGACAACAGCGACATTAAGGATTACGCTGAAACATTCAAAATATCAGGTATAAATACAGAAGCCACACAACTTGATGAAATGGCACAGCAAATGTATGAAGATACACTCGCCAGCCTGAAACAACTCTAAGATACTGAAATGACCATATCTATGCAGGAAAAAATTGAAGATTTTCTGGATGAAGTCAAGGAAGCCGTTGCGACGGAGAAACTATTATTACCATCCCTTCCTGATGTAGCTCTTAAATTAAAACAGGAGTGTGAGAAAGAAGACACCTCTGCACAGAAAATTTCAGAAGTCATTAGCCAGGA
>JBFHVK010000194.1:0-5555 GCA_041589615.1 Gammaproteobacteria bacterium
GGCTCTGGTCAAGTGGAGAAATATAGCCTCGTTTAACATAACTGTTAAATGAGGCGCCATTAATCAGTATCAGGTCGTAACCCTTTCCACCAGTCTGTAAAAGTAGTCGATCGCGTTCATCATCAGATTCAAAATACACTTGCCTGACTTGTGTATTGTAATGCTTTTCAAAAGCCCTGATGATCTCGGAAGATATATATTCAGACCAGTTTAGAATAACCAGCTTTGATACCGGTGCAGCAGATATTTCCGCATGGCTCATAAACGAGGCGCTGAAGATTAGGCTGGTTAAGATTAATTTATATAGCAATATGCTCAGACGACTTACTGGTGTATATATTCTTATCATTATCAGATCGCTTTGAAGAGAATGTTGGCTAATAGACAAGTATAGACAATAGTGAATCGACTATTCGTGCGGCGATTCAAAAGAGTGCAGTCAGGGAGAATATATAGGGGTACTTTGTCGAGTCATGACTTGAAACGGAACTTTGGCAAGGTCAGGTTATATCGAATGGCCAGCATACGAGCGATAAATATACCAATGCCGGAAATAACCGCGGAAATAGACGCATCAATACCCATTTCAAGCATGGCGATAAAAACCAGTGAGCCAGCCCATGAAACCGTCGCATAGAGGGGACTCTGGAACACAACCGGGTGCTCGTTACTCAGTACATCACGGAAAATGCCCCCCATGGTGCCTGTCATCACACCCATGAAACTGGCCACAAGCCAGGGTGCTCCCGACATCAGTGATACCAGTGTGCCAGCCACAGCAAATGTTGCGAGGCCGGCAGCGTCGGGAATAAGGAAAAATTTTGGGGGAATGGCCACCAGCCTTGCAGTAATAAAGATAATGATCGCGCTACCCAGTGAGGCCATAAAAAAGATCTGGTCACGTATCCAGAAAACCTCTCGATCTAGCAGCATGTCCCTTAATGAGCCGCCTCCAAGGCCGGTAGCTACCGCAATGATAATTACACCAAAAAGGTCAAATTGCTTGAAACCGGCTTTCAGCACACCAGACGTGGAAGACACGATAACCGCAATCAGGGTAATCCAGTAGAGGCTCTGTAACAGTGACGGTTCGGGGGAAGTGATCATAAAAGCCCAGATAAGGTATTAATAAGCGCTAATATGACATAAAGAAACAGTTAAGCCTAGTGTGGAGACAATTTAGCCTGGTTCAGTGACAATAGTTCGCCTCACCCTTGAGGTGAGGTGAATATGAAGTTAATGGATGATTAGCTAATGAAAGGATTCAGGCAAAGGTATCTACAATACGACCAGCTCTTTCATCGCTCTCAGTGGCCTCAGAAGTGGCTGGATTCTGGCTGGTTTCCACGGGCTGGGCTTCTTCTACCGGTCGTTCGCTGACGGTTTCCTGCTGGTTACGCTGCAGGGGTGCCGTCGCCGGAGGCTGAATCAGCTGTGCACTGCCGCCTGTTGGTTCTATCATGGCCATACTGTTCTCCTTCGCCATCAGGGCTGAGTAAACAGAATTTGATTAATATAATCATAGAACTATATCTGCTGGAAGTGTACTGGTAATGCTTTGATATAGAAAAATTCAATCGGAGCATCATGCATAAAAAGAAAACGCAATAAAGGACGATAGCTCGTTTAACAGGCGTCAGCTCAGTCCGAAGTTCTGCTCAGTCTGCGTAATACAAATGAACGTAAATACGCGAAATTAAAAAGAAACGCCTGTTATGCTGTGTTTTGAATGAGAGTTATCTGCTTCTCCATATTTAGTGTATTAAAACGCGACAGAATACAACAGGCCGGGAAGAGCGCAACCGGCTATCACTGTGACAATACCCAGCTTGTAGCGAAACAACGCAATAAATGCAGCAATGCCGATGAGTGCCGAAAACCACTCAAACTCACCTTCAAAACCCTCTGGCCAGAGCACATGATAGGCAAAAAACAGGGCAAGGTTGAGTATTACACCCACCACTGCAGCAGTAATGCCTGTGAGAGGTGCGGTAAACTTAAGGTCATTGCGTGTTGCCTCAACCGCAGGGCCTCCCAGTAAAATAAACAGGAATGAAGGCAGGAAGGTAAAGACAGTGGCAACGCAGGCACCCGTAAAAGCAGCGAGGAACTGCATCTCCGGGCCGAAAAGTTCCTTGCTCCAGCCACCCACAAAACCGACAAATGCAACCACCATAATGAGTGGGCCAGGGGTGGTTTCTCCCAGGGCGAGTCCGTCGATCATCTGCGTGGCACTGAGCCAGCCATACTGTTCCACGCCTCCCTGATAAACATAGGGTAATACAGCATAGGCGCCGCCAAAGGTGACTAATGCGGCCTTGGTAAAAAACCAGCCCATCTGGGTAAGCGTTCCCTGCCAGCCAAAACTGTTGAACAACACATACATAATAAGGGCCCAGATGCTCAGGCCGACGAATGAATAGAGTAAAACACGCATCCAGCTAAAACGTGCATGAGTGGGTGGAGGCGTGTCGTCGTCAATCAGTGCAGGTCCATAGGACTTACTGGATGCGGCATGATGTGCGCTGGCAGTGAAAAGCTGTGGAAAAAAACGAGAACCCATATAACCCGTAAAACCTGCCGCGAGAACGATATAAGGAAAAGGAATACTGAAAGCAAAAATAGCAATGAATGCAAACACAGCAATCGTAATAAGAGCAGCGTTGTTTAATGCGCGTGAGCCAATGCGGTAAGCCGCAAAAACAACTATCGCAGTAACGGCGGGTTTTATGCCATAGAGTATGCCGGAAACAAGAGTGACATCACCATAGGAAAGATAAATCCAGCTTAAAAAACTCAAAATAAATAGCGAGGGTAATACAAACAGTATGCCGGCTGCTATGCCCCCCCATACGCCATGCATAAGCCAGCCAATATAAGTGGCCAGTTGCTGCGCCTCAGGGCCGGGTAAAACCATGGTGTAATTTAATGCATGTAAGAAGCGATGTTCAGAAATCCAGCGACGTTTTTCAACCAGTTCCTGGTGCATCATGCTGATCTGCCCGGCGGGGCCACCGAAGCTTATAAAGCCCAGTTTAAGCCAGTAAATAAAGGCCGACCAGAAACTGACGTTATCTGGAAGCGAAACATCAGTTTGGGAATCATCGTGTGTCGACATTTAAAAACCTCCAGGCAGAGTGTTTTATGTATGTTCAATGGAAAAATAAAAAAGCCAGGTGCACAGTAGCCTACAAAAAGGCAACGATAATTATGTATGACTACTCAATAGATAGCCATAGGAATAAAGAGTCACTAGAGTGCAGCAATACTCATAAGTAAACGATTAAAAGCATTACTGGAATTCAGTGATGCTGACTCTTCCATTGTATGGTAACCGGTTGTAGGAATCTGTAGTGTTGTACCCTGAACAAAACCATTTGAGGCGGCAATGATGCGCCCCATTTCTGTGCTGCCCAGGGATTGAGGTTCCAGCCCGGCTTCAGACAGTTTAAGGTTCTGCTGTTTTATATACTCGTCCTTGTAACTGTAAGAAATGTCCAGAGACTGGCACAGTTGTTCGAGTCTGTCAGTGGTCTGTTGGTTAAACTCTGCATTAGCATCGCTGCGACGTAATACGACGTCCTGCAAATTAGCCGTTTGACGATCAGGAAAAGGGCTGGTGTCCACAACAATAAGCTGACTGGTAGCGCCATTGAATCGCCGGAACCATTCAAGCAGGAAGCGCCAGCTACTGCCGGATTCTTCCTGGGCTGTGAAAAAGGCAGTGCCCTGAAAACCCAGGCTGAACAGATGCACCAGGTGTGCTGCTGACAGAACATTATCGAGTTGTCCACTGAGCAGGTTATCAGTTAATTTAAGTTTATCTGTAAAAGCAACAGGTGTTCCAGCCACAAGGTGCTCAAGCCCCTTAACCTCGAAAATAAGATTGTTACGATATTCACACACATAGCTACGAGTGATTGTACCTGAACCACAATATAAACCGGACCAGGGCTCGTAAGCCATAACAGGAATTGACTGAAAGCGATCGACAATTTTCCTGATGAGTTTTTCAGAAACAGAATTCCCCAGCAAGTCAGAACGATGCCCGGTAACAAAGGCAGCATACTGGAATTCATTAGGTCCGGTACAAATCAGTCCGTGTCTGTCTATGTGAGCAGAGAACATGGCAGATTCAGGATCAGAGCCCTGGGCAACAAGCAGGCCTTCATACCAGGTAACACGTGCACCACGCTCTTCTAGTTCACGTTGTAAAACACGAAAAAATGAGTGTTCCGCACCAACAACACTGGGTTGGCGAATTAATGATTTTAGAAGATCAAAGAAGTGATCAGGATGCTGCATGAATGCCTGGTCTCCAAAGGCAAAATACAGGTGAAAGAGGATCGATCACCTGAAATCGGAGTATTGCATAAAGTAGATTGAATGCAATAAAAAATCACTGATGAAGGGGTGATAAACAGGTGGTTAATGCATATGGTGAACTAGAGAGCCAGATACATGTGAAAAACTGGTGCTAGAGTATGAGTAAATTAAGTACTCGGGCGTAATGATAGTCATTTGATTGGTTGGGGATGTGTATGTTTGCCAGGGATTACTTAATGCCTTTAGTGGGGTGAGATTCTCCAGGCTCAATGTGATTATTTGTCCAGCATTTACTAAAATTAATAGTTGCCTTGTGAAAACCTGGTATATCTTTGCCATACATGGTGAGCCCAATTTTACTAGTGCAATGTCTCTTGGGCGCACGAGAATTAACAGATAATCTAATGTTAACAATACCAGTGCCAATCTCCATTTGTGCAGGGCGAACACTATAGTTCATGCTTCTTACGTTATTTTCCATAGTATAAGCACTGATCCATGTTTTATTATCATTAAACTTACCATCATAATGGTATTTAACAGCTAAGACGATGTAGCTGTCTGTGTCTTTGGTAACTTCCCATGAAATTATTCTAGAGTCATTATTATTGAAGGCTTCAGCCTCAATGAGTACAGGCTCCTGTAATTCTATCTCTCTTGCTTCTACAGTATCTGTATGGGGCTTTTCATCACTGTAGTGAATAGAGCCGTTAGCATCTTTCCACTGATAGATAGTGGCAAAACAACAGTGAGAGATAAAAAAAGTTGATAGGAAAATTAACCTCATGTAAGAAAGCCTTTCAATTTCATAGTTAGTATATGTGCGAAAGATTAAAGAAGTAAATCCTCTACGAATATCAGCTGGATTCACAAGTCAATAAAAATACTAAAATTAATGGTTGCTTAATCAAAACTACAAAGTGATAAATAAAATGATTATTCGTAAATTAAAATTATTGCCTATGCAGTGCTTGGTGTTATGTGTAGCATGCGTGCTGCAAGTCGGTATCCGTAAATATAATGCTTAGATGCTAATTAAGTTATATGTATGCAGATAGCTCGATATAACCAGGAATGATTGCTAATTCTATAATTGTCATATCTGTGGACTTGTTAACTGGTCTTTTTCAGTTCCTGCCGTGCAGAAGAAATAACACGGAAAGCAGAGCGATACAAGAGTATTACAAGTGCTAATGCAACTATAATATCGGGCCAACCTGAGCCTAGTA
>JBFHVK010000195.1:0-5491 GCA_041589615.1 Gammaproteobacteria bacterium
ACTGATCAACGACAAGAACGATCCTAGCCGTATTGCTGGTGCGGTTGGTTTCTCTACTCGTGAAGATAAAGTAGTTGTTTACAAATTCAAGGCCTGTCTGCTTGCAGCAGGTGGTTGTGTAAACATCTTCCGTCCACGTTCAGTTGGTGAAGGTACTGGTCGTGCCTGGTACCCAGTATGGAACGCAGGTTCTACTTACGCGATGGCTGCTGAAGCTGGCGCAGAGTTAACCCTGATGGAAAACCGCTTCGTACCGACTCGTTTCAAAGACGGTTATGGTCCTGTAGGCGCATGGTTCCTGCTGTTCAAATCTAAAGCGACTAACGCCTATGGCGAAGCGTACATGGAAAAGAACAAGGCTATGCTGGATGACTATCCTCCATACGGCCACGCTGCAGTTCCTGCTTCATGTCTGCGTAACCACTTAATGCTGAAAGAGATGAAAGACGGTAACGGTCCTATCTGGATGGATACTGTAACAGCTCTGGCAAACCTGCGTGAAACACTGTCTCCTCGTGAAGTTAAGCACCTGGAAGCAGAAGCCTGGGAAGACTTCCTGGACATGTGTGTTGGTCAGTGCGGTATCTGGGTTGGTGAAAACATCGAGCCTGAGAAGAAAAACTCTGAGCTGATGCCTACTGAACCATACCTGCTAGGTTCTCACTCTGGTTGTTGTGGTATCTGGGTTTCAGGTCCTACTGATGTAGGCGCGCCTACAACAGAAACTGAAGCTGGCGTTCCTGAGCACCTGCCTTCAGGCTGGAACTGGGGCTACCGCGCAATGACTACCGTTAAGGGTCTGTTCACTGCTGGTGACGGTGTTGGTGCATCGGGTCACAAGTTCTCTTCTGGCTCACATGCAGAAGGTCGTTTAGCAGCTAAGGCCATGGTTAAATACTGCCTGGACAACAAAGACTTCAAACCTGAGCTGGACACAGACGTTCAAACTCTGGTTGATGAGATCTACCAGCCAGTTAGAACCTACCTTGAGTTCAAGGACTACTCAACTGCGATTGATGTTAACCCTAACTACATCACTCCTAAAATGCTTCAGTTCCGTCTGCAGAAAATCATGGACGAATATGTTGCCGGTGTAGCGACTTACTACAACACTAACGCTGAAATGATGGCGGTTGCAGAAGAAAAGCTGACTATGCTGAAAGAAGATGCTGCCAAGATGCGTGCTAAGGACCTTCACGAACTACTTCGTGCATGGGAAAACTATCACCGTATCCTGACTGCTGAAGCACATATGAAGCACATCCAGTTCCGTCAAGAATCTCGTTACCCCGGTTTCTACTACCGTACTGACAAGAACTTCGTTGACGAAGAAAACTGGCATTGCTTTGTAAACTCAATCTACGACAAGACAACTCACACCTGGACCTGCTTCAAGCGTGCACACGTTGATCTGGTAGACAAGTCTAAGCTGTTCAAATAATTCTATTTGATCACTTAGCCTAAGAGCCGGGCTCCTACTCTGAACAAGGGGGGAGCCCGGTTTTTTTATGATGATGAAATACACCACAAAAATAGTGGTAATAGGCAGATCTTTAACTGCTTATCAGAATAAACGTCCACACATATGACAATGAGCTTTTAACTTAAATATATGCTGGTAAAATCACCGCATAGTGCTGTACCGGAGAAGTCACATGAGTGATGACATTAAAATCGAAGACATACCCTTTCAAAGCGACGTTATGCCCGCCATACTCGAGCCTAACGCCGAAATCAAGTTCAGCTGCCACAAAGGTATATCCTGCTGGAATGCGTGCTGTAGAAACGCTGATATCACCTTAACGCCGTATGACATTATTCGCCTGAAACAGGCTACCGGCAAGGATTCTACAGCTGTGCTAAAAGATCATACCGTGCCCTTTACCATGGATGCCGACGGCATGCCCGGGCTGAAGCTGCGCACCACCGATGAAGGCGCCTGCCGCTTTATGGATGAAGAGTCGGGCTGTACAATTTATGAAAACCGCCCTTCATCGTGCCGTTATTATCCGCTGGGCAACCTGTCAATGAAGAAGGCAGACCAGGCCCATGAAAACCAGCATTTTGTCCTGGTTAAGGAAGAGCACTGCAAGGGCCACGATGAAGATCGCCCAATCAATATCCAGGCTTACCGTGAAGAACAGAAAGTAGAAGATTACGATCAACACAATATTGAATACTTCCAGCTGATCCTGAAGAAAAAATCGATGGGTCCAGGTGTCGGTAAACCACCGGAAATGAGCCTGCAGCTGTTCTTTATGGCCTGTTTTGACCAGGACCGTTTCCGTCGTTTTGTTCTCAGTGATGCATTCAAGAACACCTACACACTGACAGAAGAAGAATATGCAAAAATCGCTGATAGTGATACAGACTGCATGTATTTCGCATTCCGCCTGCTACGCCAGGTACTCTACAATGAAAAGACCATCCCTGAAGTAGACGGCATACTCGAAAAACGAGCTGATGAGCGCAAGGAAGTGATTGAAATGCGACGCAAGCTTGAAATCGAGAAAGCCAAGCAGAATGACCCATATATGTCCTACAAGCTGGAAGTTGAGGAAGAAGCCAAGCAGGATAACAAATAGCCATTTATCGGCTTATTTGGACTGCTGCTTCATTTGAGTGATTCATTTTATAGCAAGCTTGATTACACTAGAGACCTAGGAAACATCGTCTCTTTAGCCGCCAGCCTGTTTTTAACAGATGGCGGCTTTTTCATTTTTAAGCTAAAATTTCTTAATTATCATAAAGATACAATCGCACATGAAAGAACATAAAGTTGCCATTATTTCTGACACCCATGGCCATATCGATGCCGGCATAATTGAAATCATCAAAAAATGTGACAGTGTCATTCACGCCGGGGACATCTGTGGAGCCCATGTACTCTCACAACTCAGTGAGATTTGCGATGATGTTACCGCGGTAACGGGAAATAATGACGCACCCGGTCTCTGGCATGAATCTGAAACCGAGATTGTTAGCCAGATACCCCGTACCGCCACAATAGCGCTACCGGGAGGCACTATCTGTGTAGAGCATGGACATATCCATGGTATGCATCAGCCTGAACATGAATCGCTAAGGCTTGCTCATCCCGAAGCAAGGGTGATTATCTATGGCCACACTCACACCATGCTAATCGATGATGAACATAAACCCTGGGTTGTAAATCCTGGTGCCGCTGGATCTACGCGTACACGCGGAGGACCTTCCTGCCTGGTACTCACGGCCGTGGAAAAGGGTGAATGGGATATAGAGATGATTCGTTTTGAAGATGAGGCAGTCGCCTGATATCAGCTCAACCACTTCATCACAATATGTGCAGTATGGTGCGTATTCGTCGCCACTGCATTTTGACAGTCTTTAAGTTTAACCTGACTTCAGTAACTCAAGTGCTAGCTTTACATAGTCCACCGATGTGACTATACCTTGTAAATGTCCATCTTTAACGACGGGCAGGCAGCTGGCTTTTTTATTAAGAAACAGTTCACCCGCTACAACGAGATCCTCATCGGGTGATACCGTTACGCATTCGCTATTCATAATGTCACTTACCGGTGTTCTCTGCTCTCGCTTCTCAAGCCCACCCAGACCAAATTTTTCAACAATATTAAATGCATGATTTAATAAGCTACGCTGAGTTAAGATGCCTGCAAATTCACCCCCTGTATGGCTTATAACAGGCAGATGCCTGATACCCTTCTGCTTGAGTAACATCCGTGCATCATGCACCGTATCCGAGTCGTTCACTGTCAGCACATCCCTGATCATGATATCGGCAACTACTTTCATACACTTACCCTGTTTTCTTGTTTTAGATGAGTATAGTCGATAACAGTCGAAGCAAATGCAGGCAGATTAATTGCATTTCAGTGAAAAATTAATGGTCAAGCAAGCTTCTTATATGTGTAAGAATTTCATTAGAATGAAATGGCTTATATAAGACTTTCTTATGCAGTACCTGATCGGTCTGTGCTTTTTCACTATAGCCACTTACCAGTTGAATTTTAATTGAGGGATACAGCTGACTGACCTTTTCATATAGCTCAAATCCATCCATGCCCGGCATAGTGATATCTGATATAACAAGATCAACATGATTTGACTGCAGTATTTTAAGCGCCTGTTCAGCACTATTAGCCTGTAAAAATTTATAACCATGGAACGACAGTAGATCTTCAAGCATTGCGCTTAAAGCGGGTTCATCATCAACGACGAGTATGGTTTCTCCTACAGAAAGATCTTCTGCCACGTTTTCCTCACTATCAGGCCATTAAGTATAACTACTACTGACTTCAGTTATCCTACTATAGCAAGGCTAATTTACAAAATATGTGCATTATTAATAACTCATACACTTACATAAAAAAGCACAGCCTGGGCTGTGCTTTTTGTCACTTAAAATGAGAATGTATTACTTCCCGGCAATTGCTTCCAGCTGTTTGGCACGAATAATCTGTCCATCCAGACCAGCTTCCTTGGCCGAGCCACCATACGCAACAGCCATTAATGTACTGTAATAGGTAACCGGAATATTAAATTTAGTGCCATAGGTTGCATTAATCTGGTCCTGGTAAACCTCAACATTCATCTGACACACTGGACACGGAGTAACAATCATATCTGCACCATTGTCATAGGCAGATTCGATGATACCTTTCACCAGAGCCTGTGATTTTTCAGGTTCAGAGAAGGCCAGTGCTCCACCACAACAGGCGACTTTTTTCTCATAGGTTGGGCAGGATTCTGCACCCATCGCTTCAACCATCTTATCGAGATACTGAGGGTTTTCGAATGACTCACCATCAATACCAAACGGACGGTTAGTCTGGCAACCGACATAACCTGCGATCTTGATGCCTTCAAGTGGTTTAACCACTTTCTCTTTCATCGCCTCAAAACCTATGTCTTCAATCAGTACTTCTGTCATGTGGCGGACTTTCGGCATCTCTTTTGAAATTTCAAGATGTGCTTCTTTCAAAGCTGCTTCCGTTCCTTCACGAATTTCTTCGTTCTGCTCAATACGCTCTTTGGTTTCGCGCGTTGCTAACCAGCATGCTGCACAGGTGGCAACAATTTCCTGCCCCGGATTTTCTTTTTCTGACAACGCTATATTACGCGCCGACAGAGCCATGCGTGGTAGCTCACCACCACCGGAATAACCGATTGAAGCAGAACAGCAGTTCCAGTCTGGAATTTCGTTTAGCTTTATATCAAGTGTGTTACAGATCGAGTTAATCGAGGTCTGCAGGTTTGAGCCGGATGCGCCCTTCTGGGAAGAGCAGCCGGGATAAAATGAATATTCTTTAGCCATCTGTGTCTTCCTCTACTTGTTACCTGAGATGCGAGCTTCTTCGATCTCAGCTGCTTTTTTCAACATTGCCTGTAAACCAGACTTGTCTTTAACGGTATGCCCACCAAAAAATTCCATTGGATTCATGCGTTTTGTTTTCCACATGCCTAATCCAACATCTTTCATTTTCAGTGC
>JBFHVK010000196.1:0-5448 GCA_041589615.1 Gammaproteobacteria bacterium
CTGATGGGTCGATCAGCTTTTAAGACAAATAAGCGCATAATAGCCCCTCACTGCTAGACGCAGCAGCGTGCTGGTTGTTTCGTCAAGGTATGGTTTAGATTACGCCGCTCTAATCGGGGCTGTTTACGTGATTTGAATAATGGTCGACGAGCAAATCTGCTACGGTTTTTTGTAAAGCCCGTAAGTCTTTGTCATTATTGATAAATTTATCATGGAGGGTTAGCTCAATGCCATTCTCGCTACTGTGGGGGGCTACATTATAGTTTTTTGCTTGGTGGCGGGAAATTGACCATATCGTTCCTCCATGGCTTCTGATCAAGTCCGCTTCATTGTCGAATCTGACGTCTGTTACTACCAAAGGGGTGTTATGTGCTTTATTGTCGAGGATTTTTTGTTCGACAATTTTGGCCCAAATTTCAGGGTGGATTAGATTTCGCCCCCATTCAGTACCGAGAGTTTGCATCATAACTCGGGGCGATTTCTCAAAAATTGGGTGCTCAATGTCTTTCATACCTTCGAGTGTACCTACGCTGATGCCACAAAGGTTTGCTACAAATTGACGAATTGGTGCTGCGAAACTTGTGAATTCAAACCCGTGCTCTTGGGCTAAAAAGCGGGCTACTGTATCTTTACCTGAACGTGCAGGACCTGTTAATCCTATAATCATTGTTTACCTCTTTTTATTCAAAAATGCGATCGATGATAGTGCTGACGTAGGCACTATCGATTTTGTCGGCATCCGTACCTTGTAAGGCATCGATGAGCTGCCACATGTAAGCCATATCGACGCCGGTTAGTTGTTCGCTGAGGACAGCTTTGTCTTTCAGGTTCAACTCTGAAATTTGCCACATGATCTTGAGCATTTGGCCTGCGTTAATCCGCCATCCACGCGTCAGGAATTTTTTCATACGGAATATGCTGGCGATGGGGTAGAGACTTCCACGGTAGATTAAGGTGCGGCTGAGTAAGCATTCCAATGCTTCGCCCGGGAGTTCCAGGTGATCGTTGTGATAGTCGTAGTAACACATTGCATGGGCGAAGTCGTAATTGCTGTGGATCTTGTCGGGCTCGCCGTAGAATCGAATAACAATTTGTACGTCATTGGATAAGGTGATGGCATTCTGAGAAAGAAATGTAGGTCGGTAGGCTTCACCTTCACCTGTTTCGTTTAATGATTCTGCGAACTCTTCTGCAGCTTCGCCTGTCAGCTGTTCGAAGTATTCGTAGTTGTTCTGATCTTCGCCTGCGACACCCGCGGATTGCATATAAATCAGCACCCGGGATTCGGTTTCGCCTTTGCAGTTTTCGCGGTCTTCAACTTTAACGACAGGAGAGTAGCTATTGCAGTTGGTCAGGTTGACGCGTGCGTTGAAGCGGTCAACGTAATAGCGTGCGACTTTTTCAGCTGTAGCTTTGGTGCGGAAATATAAGTCATAGTCATTAACTTTTTCACCAAGCAACATTGATGCGATGCTACCACCAGTAATGATCAAATCCCGTTTAATATCAGTGACCAGTTCTTCGTTATCGATACTCAGTAACCAGTCTGAGATCTTAGCGCGAAGTTGATTGACGATACCTTTTCGTTTCCGTCCATACATAATTGATTGATTCATACCTGCTTACTCGTAAATTTCATTAATGTCGTAGGCTTCATCAAGCTCATCTTCACCCAGATGTTCAACGACCAGTTCATCTTCCAGTTCAGATTGGTTATTATCTTCGCTGAATTTAGCAATCTCATTGACGACTTTATAGCGGCAAACCCGCATCTTAGTGTTGTTATAGTCTTTAGGAACCGCGACGACGTCAGCTGGGTTGATTTCGCAGACAACAACACGTTCGCCGTAAAATGCAGCGAGATACTCGTATGAACATACGTGTAATCCAGCTGAGCAAGTACGAGTTGGGTCATCATCCACTTCGTTACGGGGCATGGATACAACTTGGCCTACGCTGTTGTCGAATTTACCTGAATGGCAGTCGGTGTAGTCTTTACGAACGCGTTTGTATGCCAGGAAATTACCAGCTTCAGTGATCGGAAGGTTGCCGTATTCAAGGAACTGAAGTAACTCTTGTACGGCGCGACGGCTTGGGTTTTCAACCAGTTTTTCAAGGAATTTGAATATCGGGTTCACGTCGAGTCCTTCGTAGTACATATCAATGATGCGTTGGGTCACGTAATTACTGTACGTTTGGCCGTCGATCATAACAACGCCATTTTTAATCTCATATCGACCATCAAGGTACTCCATGATGTTGTTCTCGATATCAATACGCTTTTTGATTTCTGCCCAGTCTTTATTTAACAGTGCGTTTTCAACGACTTTGAACGCACGATCGGTTTCATGGAACGTCGTTTGACCATGTTCTGAGAAGAAGCTAATCGTGGATTTAGATTTGATGAACGGGATTGGTTTGGTCATTGTTATTTTCCTTTTCTAATAGGAGGTTGTTGATAGTCTCAAAAGCGAAATCGCGGTAAATGGATTCACTGGTGTAATAATCACTGTTAGCAATTTTTTCTACTACGGGGTGTACGTTGAACAGCTCGTTTCGAGTGTCTACATATGAATTAATAACTACTTCATGCACGATTGGGTGTTGTAACTCGCAATTACTGGCTGTGCAAACACTTCGGTAGTTTGAGTAAAACTGATTCAAGCGGTTACAAGCTTCAGTGTTTTTTATATCAGATAAGCGAGCGCTCTGTTCTTTGAATCGTGTGAATGCAGGTGCCATGGTTTGGTCTTCAGACGAGCTTATGGCTATGAACTTTTCGAGTTCATATGCGCTATTTTCTAATTCATTAATGAATCGGCAAGCTAACGCTCGGCTGATAACCTGGCGAATAAATCCGAAGTTATATAATTCCGTGGGTGTTATAGTGTTTGGGTACTTCGACTTTATATAGGCTATAACTCGTGTATGAGATGTAGGGACACGGATTACAACGAGTTCT
Organism: Gammaproteobacteria bacterium; assembly: GCA_041589615.1. GTDB lineage: Bacteria > Pseudomonadota > Gammaproteobacteria > SZUA-229 > SZUA-229 > SZUA-229. The sequence continues at coordinate 2,963 of JBFHVK010000196.1, forward strand.
TTAAATGCAAGTCGTTCTTTGTCATTAGTAAATTTGAAGTCAGAGGCTTTATACATCGCGTTAATCTCGCGGATAAGGTTCGGTGGTGTATATATTGAGCCAGCTTCTTCGAGTAGTACTATGGGGTTTGTTTCAAGGATCTGTTGTAGAGTTCGGCTTCGTGAATAACCGTCTTTAGATGATACATGCCAGTATTTAGCCGTTGATTTTGGCTGAGCTAATGAATCGATAACTTCTTTCGGCATTTCTTTTGGACTTAGATAAGGGAGCGTGTTGAGTATAAGCTCGAACTCATCGATTACTTGTAGTAGTGCATTACCTTGTTTACCTAATCGAAGGTAGGCAAGCCGATCAATACTTACACCTTGGGACTTATAATATTCAGATAGGTGGTTAATACGTTTTTGGTTGTCTTCAAGGATAATAAATTTATAGTTATGCCGTATCATGCTGATGACGTGTGAGATAGGGTCTTCGAACGGTGTAGATTTACCCGTTTTAGCCATATAAATAGTGACCGGGTTATCTTTGAACGTAGGAACATACGCTTCATCGATAGCATTCATAACTGAGTCTGACGATAGGCGGTGTATTTTTCGGCCAAGTACTTCAATGTTATTTAGTCGTTGTACAGTAGGGTGTTCGCTGAAGACTGCGAGTAAGCGTGATGTTGTTACGGATTTTGCATACTCAGCGTAATCTTTCAGTGTGGTTAGCGATCTATACTGTTTCTGGTAATAAGTTAACTGGCTTTCGATGAAAATATCCGCGAGTTTATCAAGTCGCTCGATGGTCGGGTTTGTGTAGTTCAGGTTTTCACGGGATGCGGCGATGTCGAAGGTACCAACAGGGGCATAAATGATGTAGTTTCCCCATTGTTTGTAAAACCTACGTGCAGATTCACTTAAAGATTCTGGCAGGTTATGTAAGCTATAAGCTACGGTACCTTGTACTACCTTCGACGTATTATCTGGCGTGCTAATAACCGCAATATCGCCATCACCGAATGGGTTTTTTAGCACGAAGTGGTCGTTTTCATATTCAGGGATTGGTTCGTACCGATCAATAACAGGCACTTTATAATTTGAATATATAAAGTCAAATTCAGTGTCATTGATGATATTAGGTTTGATGTCGAAATACTTGTATACGCGCTGAGCATTACGAATGAAGGTTCCGTAGTCTTGCTCTTTAATTGGGATCTGGACATTCAGGCCGTTGGGCTCATCGGTAGGTTTAGAAGAAACGCGGTTAACTTTCAATAATCCCTGTTCATCTTTATAAACAGTGAATAGGGTCTCGGTTCCGTTGTAATATGAGGTGACTGTGTAATGGTCAGTATATGACGCGGGGGACTTAGAGCCCAGTCCTAAGCCGCCGATCATGCTATTAGTATGTGTTTTGTCCGATCCGAAATAGGTCATAAACAGGTCATAGACGGCCTCATCAGGTAACCCTGTTCCATAGTCGCGGAAACTCATATGAGGGGATAGGCGGTTAGGAAGTGAAACATCGAAAGGTTGTTCGGGGTTACCGTTTTTAATATGGGCATCGAGGCAGTTGGTAGAGATTTCACGTACGATTGCTAATTTTGGGTCGGTATAAATCTGGGACGACATGATCTGAACAGCGTGTGCTGACATTCGCATATTAACAATGCGGTCGTCATTCAGATCCATATTGGTTTCGATTGTTTGTTCAGCGGTAACAAGTTTCATAGCGGTCTCCTATTGTTGTAGAATTCGTTGAACGCGGGTTTACTTCGGTAGAGGTATAAGTAACAGGCGAAGTAAACCCTGACGACTGTTCGTGCCGGAGAGGAATCCTGTTACTTATTAAGGGTAAAAGTAGGGCGTGGTCTCACTACCAGAAGGTAACACCAATAACTACGGAAGTAGTGAGACCTTAAAACAGACTGCCCTGACGCCTGCCAACAATGTCCGTAGTTACAAACTAAATACGTGTTGTGAAGAATAAAGAAATGAAGTTGGGACTGTTTTAGAATTTATTGCCATTCAGCATGCGGAATAGTTGATGGTAACCTCGTGCCATAGCACTAGTAAGGCCATATTTAGGTGCCCAGCGTTCGATAAACCGGTTGATGACACGGCTCTTATCTTCATTGTCCATATGATCAAAACGAGTCATGAGTTGATCCATGAGGTCCATAAGCTGTAATTCTTCGCAGTGGTGCACGTTGATATCGAGCACGACTTTATTTTTATCTTGGTTCACGGGTATGCCCTGCTTAGATGGTGGTCGATAGGTCTGAGGTTGACCGGATTGTGTGTTGTTACGAAATCGGTATGCCGTATAGGCTTTAGACGCAGTGTTGCCGATATAGGCGACAGAACTGAGAACTTTTACAATGTTAAGTACACGGTACACGGTACACGGTGCCTCCTATTAAGTGTATTATTCGTAATATTCTAATACTCTAAGCCGCGTTAGCCGGGGATACCCGGTCGCCGCCTATTTCACTGTTA
>JBFHVK010000197.1:0-5431 GCA_041589615.1 Gammaproteobacteria bacterium
GCAAAGCTGTATACATTGTGATATGCAGGGATTATGCAGAAAACAGATATGGGAAGTGAACAGTTAAGCACTTACACAAGCGGCACCAGCTCCGGAACATAAACGACATTGCATAGTCTATACTTGAATATGAAATTCAAGCGACGAGACAATCCACCCTCAGGATAACAACATGAACCTCAAATCATATGGAATGATGAGCCTTGTAGTTTGTGTACTGATGAGTTTTAACTGCCAGGCAGAAAAGACATATACCTTTGGGATCGTACCACAACAGTCAACCAGTAAACTGGTACAAAGCTGGACCCCCATTCTCAACCATATTAGCCGGTCATCTGGCTACACACTGGTATTTAAAACAGCTAAAAACATTACCAATTTCGAAAGAAATCTTTCAACTGGTGCATATGATTTTGCCTACATGAATCCATATCATTACACGGTATTTCATGAGTCTGCCGGTTATGATGCCATACTAAAAGCCAGTAATAAGCACATCCAGGGAATCATCGTTGTTAGAAAAGACAGTCCCTATAAGAAACTTGAAGACCTTGCCGGGTTACACATCGCCTTTCCCTCACCCAATGCTTTCGCTGCCAGCATGTTAACCCAGGCCGAACTACATAAACGTAATATCACATATATTCCGCGTTATGTTTCATCACATGATGCGGTCTACCAAAAAATTAGCCAGCATCGTTTTCCTGCTGGTGGAGGCGTTATGCGCACACTTCGGGTTGTTGAGTCAAAAATAGCCGATCAGCTGCGGATTTTATGGAGCACACCTGAGTACACACCACATGCCATTGCCGCACATAAACGCGTACCTGATGAAACACGTCAGCGTATTCAACAGGCATTCATCGAAATCTCCAGCTCAGAAACTGGTAGAGCCCTATTGAGGCGTATCGACTTTAAAGGCCTGATGAAAGCATCAGACCAGGACTGGAATGATGTACGCAACCTGAATTTACATCAATAGTTTGTATTGTTAGCTAGCAGCCAGTACCAGTGGCGTCTTGTACAGCGCAACCATTACCATATATGCGAAAACAAGCAGTGCCAGCAACCAGCTGGCAAGCCTGAATACTTTACGTTTTACAAATCGCAATGCCAGCATACCCAGTACGATATAAACCAGTAAAGCCAGCAGTTTCACCTGCAACCAGCTATCGGTGAGTACCGACCAGTCTGACAGAAATAACATCACCAGAGCACTCAGCAGCAGTAAACTATCCACTACATGTGGAATTATCCTAACTGGTTTTGCCTGTAACAGACTGGAATCAACTAGCATCCACATCCCACGTATAAAGAAGCCAGTTATAGAGAGCACAGCGCAACTGACATGAATCAGCTTTATCCATTCATACATAGTCATAACTAATTACTAGATTCATATAACTTATCAGAAGGTCGGTTTTTACAGGCATATAATTATATTCCTCTACATGTAAAGCATTTTGGGCTATATTATCTGAATAATTATAGTGAATCATGCCTAATTGACAGCCAGTTTTAAGTCTACTCATTTACAGGCCGGTTCTAACAAAGAAAAAACAGTCCACCAACACACTTTATTAATCGAGATAAATTAGCGTCGGCATTACGTGAGCAGTTTAACGAAGTCCAGCAATCAGGGGAAAAAATCAGCAATAAGGAGCCTTCAGTCGCAATATATTTTTGTGGCCCTTCTGCTCGGCTGCCTGGTGCTAACTGGTTCCACACTCGGTTATATTAATATCATCACCACATCCAGCGAGCTATCCAGCCAGGCGGATACTACTTCACGCGTACTTGGCCTGACAACCAATATGCGTGAAGATAGCAGTAATAGCTACAGCATCATCCAGACGTTTATGCTGGACCCGGATTACGGTAGCCATAAGAAACAGTTACTCAATGAAATCACACAGATCAGGCAGAATTTACACCTGATTGCCAGGGAACCCTTAATTAAACAACTCGGTTTAAAGGATAAAACAACAGAAGTTTCAGAGCAGGTCGACAAACTTAAAACAGCCGCATTGCATCTTTTCGATGTCCGCATTGCAACACATCAGCAATATCCCGCACTAGACATTTCAACTCAGCAAATGAATCCCGCTAGTCATGAAATTCTAAGCGCCCTCAAACTAACTCTGCTCGAGTACCGTGACAACACCCTGCTGCAAGACCTACAGACAAGAGAATATGCCCTGCTAAACGAAGCACTGGTTGGCTGGATGAATACAATTGCCGCATATCGACTGTATCTAAGTAACAGAATGGGCAGCTTCGATTCACTAGAGATACTAGAACAGGAAAGCATTGTAGATTCACATATTAAACTAATTGAAAAAATCGCCACACAACTTGTTGAGCTGAACCAGCAACAGAGATTTGACTTTCAGGGGAGCAATCTGATTACCCAGCTACCCCTTCATATTCAACAGTGGAAGAACGGTTTTACAGAAGTTAAAAGAATTAATCAGTCTGGTGAGTGGCGACAGGATAATATGCTTTTAAATAAAACTATTATTCCTCTTATTCAGGCCATCAACCATAACCTCAAGAATATTGACTACGAGGTTAAACACGAGTACCAGAGAATCCTTGAAGACAAGACATTTGCAAGTACTAAACAGAATTATATTCTTATAGGCATCATTCTGCTGTTTCTAATCTACATTATTATTTCGATAAAATTACTACAACACTTTATTATTAAACCCATCGCCAGCATTGCCAGCACCATGAAAAATGAAGCCTATCATCATAATGGATTTCATTTACCTAACTTCACTCGCACCAGGGAAACCCAGGATCTTATCGATGCCTTCAGTGAAATGAGCCACCAGGTATTCAAACGGCAGGACGAACTGGAATATCAGGCAATGCATGACTCGCTCACTGGATTACCTAACCGTTTAATGCTTCATCAACGCCTGGACTATCACTTATTAATTTCCTCGAGAGAAAAACAGAATCTGATTTTCATGATGCTTGACCTGAATCGATTCAAGGAGATAAATGATACACTCGGACACCATATCGGTGATAACCTGCTGGTTCAGGTAGGAGAAAGAATATTAAGACTGTTACGCAATGTCGACACTGTTGCCCGCCTGGGTGGTGACGAATTTGCATTACTACTTCCAAACACAAATCGCAGTCAGGCACGTATTGTCGCCAATAGTATAAATCGCGCACTTGAAAAAACTTTTATAGTCAATGATTACGAATTGCAAATTAGTGCAAGCATAGGTATAGCTGAATGCCCTAATGACGGCACTGATAGCCATATCCTGATGCAGCATGCTGATGTCGCAATGTATATCGCCAAACGCGAAAAATCTGGCTACCACTACTATAGCGTAACTGAAGACAGTCACTCCATCGGCCGTCTATCACTCGGCTCTGACCTGAAATCAGCCATCGAAAATAATCAGCTAGAACTTAAATTCCAGCCCAAATATTCTATGCAGTCTGCCCAGATCACCGGTGCCGAAGCCTTACTACGATGGAACCACCCGGACTCGGGGGCTGTGTCTCCAGAAGTCATTGTAGACCTCGCCGAGGAAATGGGTGTTATTAATGAATTAAGTAACTGGGTTATAGAAAATGCCATTCGTTTTTGCGCAAAGCATACGAAGGAGCACCCGGAATGTACTATTTCAATTAATCTTTCTGTACATAATCTACGCGATCCAAATTTATTATCTAATATTAATTACTGGTTACTCACACACAAGCTGGATAGCTCCAGAATATGTTTTGAAATTACCGAAAGCGCGATGATGACAAATCCTGAAAAATCTATTCAGGTACTCAACAAACTCCACAAACTAGGAATAAAACTATCTGTAGATGATTTTGGCACAGGCTTCTCATCACTTGCATACCTGAAATTATTACCGGTAAGTGAACTTAAAATCGACAAGTCTTTCGTCATGGATATCTTACATGATGAAAGCGACAGACTGATTGTACATTCGACTATCGAATTAAGTCACAATCTTGGCATCAATGTCGTCGCCGAAGGAATAGAAAGCAAGGAGTGCTGGAATATGCTGCAGGAGATGGGGTGTGATTCAGCGCAGGGTTACTATATGTCAAAACCCATTAGTGAAAGTGAAATGGGTACACTATTAAAGTCACCTTCAAATAGAAAGGGAAATTTTTCCAGCCTGACAAAAGCGGTATAACTGTTTCTTTCTGCACTGAAAACCACAGCTTTATTAATTCACCTTGCCATTAGGCATGCCTGAATCTAGCCTGTATATCTTTATTGACAACTCACGACAGTAGTTTAACAAGAGCTGATTCATCCAGTATTTCCACGCCTAACTGCTCAGCTTTTGCTGCTTTAGAACCGGGGCTGTCACCGACCACAACATAACTGGTTTTCTTTGATACACTTCCCGTCACTTTTGCACCTCGAGCCTGAAGCTCCTTCCTGGCTTCATCACGGGTCATCTCATGGAGTGTTCCGGTAAGAACAAAAGTCTTCCCTTCCAGTGTTTGCTGATGGGCTTCCACCTGTTCGATCTTATCCCAGTGTATACCTGCAGCCAGTAAACGCTCAATCACTTCAAGGTTATGTGCCTGCTGAAAGAAACGAACAATATGTGCGGCAACAACGGGACCAACATCTTCTACAGTCTGTAACTCCTCTTCTGTCGCCTGGCGAATACGATCAAGATCAGTGAAATGCTGTGCGAGTGTTTGTGCAGTGGCTTCGCCCACTTCCCTGATACCCAGTGCATAGATAAAACGAGCCAGTGATGTATGCCTGGATTTTTGCAGTGCATTAACCAGGTTGCTCGCCGATTTATCACCCATACGTTCCAGGCTACTAATCTGTTCAACCGTTAGCGAATAAAGATCATCCACATGATCTATATAACCGGCATCAACCAGTTGCTCTACCAGTTTATCTCCCAGCCCATCTATATCCATGGCTTTGCGAGATGCAAAATGTTTTATAGATTCCTTACGTTGAGCGGCACAGAATAAACCACCACTGCATCGCGCTACCGCCTCACCTTCTTCCTGTTCGACATCTGATCCACACACCGGACACTGAGCTGGCAGCTTCACCCGTTTAGCCTTATGTTTACGACTACCAGGAACTACTTTCACCACTTCAGGAATAACATCCCCGGCACGACGAATAATAACCTGGTCACCGACTCGTACATCCTTACGATTCACCTCATCCATATTGTGCAGGGTTGCATTACTTACGGTTACACCACCGACGAATACCGGTTCAAGCCTGGCAACCGGCGTGAGCGCACCTGTACGACCAACCTGAAATTCAATATCATTCACCCTGGTCATTTCTTCCTGTGCAGGAAACTTGTGTGCGATTGCCCATCGAGGTGCTTTGGCAACAAAACCAAGCTCCTTCTGTAACCTTAAGGAATCTACCTTATAAACAATCCCA
>JBFHVK010000198.1:0-5370 GCA_041589615.1 Gammaproteobacteria bacterium
CCTTTATATGAGTCAAGCACAAACATCACCGATGGCCCTACCCTCATAATGCGTATGGAGCATAATGAAATAAGAGATTTAATGCATCAAATGCACGATGCCATCAATCAAAAGAACGCTGAAGATTTTTACGGCATATATGAAGGGTTTAATATTTATATACAGCAACATAATATGAAAGAGGAAGGCATTCTTTATCCAATGATAGATGAAACCTGTGATATTAGCGATAAGCATATTGAAGCCATGCTATCAAAAATAAATAATCGTGCAGCCTGATCAATATGTCTTCAGAAACAGAAATAATAGTAGATGTAAGCGAGCTACCTCCACCCAAACCGATGGAAATTGTACTTGACGCACTCGATGAAATAAAGCCGGGTCAGTATATACGCATGATACACAGAATGGAGCCACATCCTCTTTACAATATATTAATGGATAATGGCTACAGGTATAAAGTAGACGTGTCAACTGGGTTGATTCATATCTTCATCTGGAAATCTGTAGATAAAACCGCAGAAAATTTAGTGAAAAGCTGCATAAACGATTAATATCATTAATTACTTAATGGAATTCTGTCTCAGAAGTGAATCATATGAATCACGCAAATCTCACACTTGAGCAGGCACCATCAATCTTCACACCACTCAGATATTTCATAACAGCACCACTATTTCTAATTATCAGTGGGGTCATCCTGCTAGTGTCCGGACCTGATTTACTGGAAAATCGCTGGAATTTATATACATTGGCACTAACGCATAGCCTGGCACTTGGTTTCATTAGCATGAGTATTATTGGTGCTTTTTTCCAGATTTTACCTGTAGTAGCCGGTTGCCACATTCCACAATCAAACAGCACGAGTTTTATTATTTACTGTTTCCTTGTTCCTGGAATCGTTCTTCTTATTCTGGGTTTTATATTGAATACCCCTATTCTCTACAAACTATCACTTTATATGATTGTGCTATCATTATCGATATTTATTGTCACTGTTCTAAAAAGCCTGCTGCAAAACAACTCGGAACTTGCTTCAGCTAAATCCCTGAATCTGTCTATTATTTCTTTCCTGATAGCCGTTATACTCGCCACAATATTGCTAGCTGGCTATGCATGGCCAGATTTCGGACTCCTCAGGCAATATACCCATTTACATATTATCTGGGCAGCCGTAGGCTGGATATTAATTTCAGTCATTGGTGTATCTTACCAGGTCATACCCATGTTTCAGATCACATCTGAATACCCTGCCTTTATTAAAATATTTCTAACACGATTGATATTTATATTTCTTATCGCATTAACATTCATAAATCTTCTTAACAACAGTGCCAGCCTTGATATTTCATCGATAGAGATTGTATTAACCAGTCTGTTAGCAGTTTCTATATTTGTTTTTGTATTTACAAGCATTAAGCTTGTCTTACAACGTAAAAAGAGATCCCCTGATAGCAGTCTGTGGTTCATTAACATTTCATTCTTTATGCTGGCTCTCTGTGTAATAAGTCACCTTTCTTCTCTATATCTCTCGACAGATTTGTCAATATTGAGTGGGATGCTGTTTTTTTCTGGTTTTTCTATTCCACTGATAATAGGTATGTTGAGTAAAATAATACCTTTCCTGATCTGGTACCATTTACACAAAAATGCAGGCAAATCTTTTCGCAAATCTCACAAAATTCCACTAATGACTGAGATATTTAGTCCATTTAAATCAAGACTGCTTTTTTATGTTTACATTGCAAGTTTTACTAGCAGCCTGATCGCAATGTTTACCACGGCCTATGTGTTCTACCTGGCCAGCATACTGTGGATCCTCCTGGGTACATTACTCTTTCTATTTATTAGCCATTCAATCCACATATACACATCATTTATTTGCAATATTTCCAAATCTACTGAGATGGCTTGATAAACGTCAAGGCCCTTTTACTTGTCTGGTATTTAACTATAGCTGTGAATCAATAGAGCCTGAATTTTTAACGCTATATGCAGGAATTTTGGTTATATAAACAGTCATTTACGATTGATTAATATCAAGGTGAGCCTTTACATGCTCCTATTAGCATAACCGTGTAATGACTTTTTTCATCTACTGGAGAGAGGCAAATATGAACAAGAAACTCCTTGCAAAGTTGATATCGGTCACATCATTGACCGCATCGGCATTACTCATAAATAGCGGTCCTGCTTTTGCCAAGGCAAAGCAGCCCACCATGAGTGAGGCCGACTTTGATACAGCTAAAACACTTTATTTCCAACGGTGCGCAGGCTGTCATGGTGTATTACGTAAAGGCGCGACCGGTAAAAGCCTGGAACCCGAAAATACTATTAAAAAAGGCCAGAAGAGGCTGGAAAAAATTATCGCACTGGGTACCGAAGGTGGTATGAATAACTTTGATGACATTATGTCACCAAAGGAAATCAGTCTCCTGGCTACGTATATCCAGATTGATCCACCTAAACCACCAGAAATGTCTCTGTCGCTCATGAAAGAGCGTCATAAAGTCTATGTCCAACCTAAAGACTATCCTTCTAAACCTATGCATTCACGCAACTGGAAGAATTTCTTCCTTGTTATTGAACGTGATGTTGGGAAGGTAGCCGTAGTTGATGGTGATAAGCATGAAATTGTTACGCATATTGATACCGGCTATGCTGTGCATGTATTAAAGGCAGCTGAACATCATAATAAACTTCATGCCAAAGACCCTGGACGCTTCTGGTACACAATGGGCCGTGATGGAAAACTCACCAAGATAGACCTCTGGCAGAAACCTGAAAAAATGCGTGTCGCAGAAGTCCAGGTTGCTTATGATGCTCGTGACGTAGCCGTATCTGGCGATGGCAAGTACATTATCGGTGGAGGCTACTGGCCACCTCACTTTGCTATTGTCGATGCAGAGACAATGGAACCAGTTAAGGTCGTTTCATCTCGTGGTGTAAATGTTGATGGCGATTACGTAGAAGAGTCTCGCGTAGCCGCTATATACGATACACCTAACCAGTCCTCATGGATGGTTGCGATGAAAGAGCTGGGTCAAATGTGGCAGGTGGACTATTCGGATATTGAGAACCTGAATATCGTTAAAATGGATAGCGCCAAGTTCCTTCATGATGGCTTCTTTGAGCCAACCGGTCGTTACTTCCAGATTGCCGCAAACGCCTCAGACAAGATGGTTATTGTTGATACTGAAACACGCAAACTGGAAGCCATGATCGACGTGGACAAACTACCACATCCAGGCCCTGGTGCTAACTGGGTAGATCCCAAGTGCGGTCCTGTCTCAGGTACAACACATCTTGGAACGGGCCTCGTGACAGTGTGGGGTAATGACCCTAAAGGTCATCCGGATCATGCCTGGAAAATCTGTTATGAAGTTGAAACAGATGGCGCAGGTGTATTCATCCGTACACATCCAAAGTCTGACTATGTATGGGCAGACCAAACCAAGCATCCTGAACCTGAAATCCAGCAATCTATCCAGATCTTTGATAAGACAACCCATGAAATCGTTAAAACAGTTCGCCTGACCGAGAAAAAAGGTTATGCCGCTGTTCACTTCGAATTCAATGATGATGGTTCAGAAGTATGGGTATCTATCTGGAATCGTTCAGACTCCAAGAAACCAAATGGTGAAATTGTCGTATTTGATGCCAAAACGCTTAAGGAGAAAAAACGCATCAAGGGACTATATGCCCCAACTGGCAAGTTTAATGTTTATAACAGAACTAACCATGTGACATAGGGCAGGAATTGGGCGGGTGTAACAACCCGCCCATTAATGGCTGATTTTAATAACACATCGTCAATATTCTGGAGTACACCATGTTTAAGCTTTACCAGCACCTACTGAAAAGAAAAATAATCTTAGGCACAACAGTTGGTGTATCGCTCTTTTTTATGATTGTCGGTGTAATATTCTGGGGTGGTTTCAATACTGCTATGGAAGTTACAAACACACTGGACTTCTGTATTAGCTGCCATGAAATGGAAGATAATGTTTATCAGGAATACAAACAGACCGTACACTTTACTAACCGTGCAGGTGTTAGAGCCACCTGTTCCGATTGCCATGTTCCAGATCCATGGGTACATAAAGTTGTAAGGAAAATCCAGGCGAGCAACGAAGTTGTTCATAAGGTACTGGGCTCAATTAATACGCCAGAAAAATTCGATGAAAAGCGCCTGAAAATGGCAAAAAATGTCTGGAAAACGATGAAGGAAACTGATTCACGCGAATGTCGTAACTGCCATGACTTTGCAACAATGAATCCAGAATCACAGAAAGGTCGCGCAAGAAAACAACATTTTAATGCAATGAAAGCTGGCAATACCTGTATTGATTGCCATAAAGGCATTGCACATAAGAAAGTACATGATCAACTAACAGACGAAGAACTGGAAGTTCTTGAAAAACCAGACCCATCGTCTGTTCGTGAGATTGCTCCCCAGTGGCTCGCACTGGAAACAGGTAGCAAATCAGGTACGATGGAAACTCAGGAAATCACAGAAACAGAAACACCAGAAACCATCACACCTGAAGTTACCAGCCCTGAACCTGTTTCTACCGAAGTTGCCGTAGCAGCAACCCCGTCAAAACCTGTTGAAACTACCGCTCCAGCAGCAGTGACATCCGCTCCTGCACCTCAGTCACCCGCAAGTAGCACCTCAGATGCCAGTGGTTTTGACTGGAGCGGCATTAAAGCACGCGATGTTACGGTTTTTTACCCTGGTCAATCCTCAATTGAGTGGGTAATGAGTCGTGAACATGGAGGTAAACGTGCATTCAATTCTGGTGATCGCTGCTTTGACTGCCATGAAGAAGAACTGGTTGAAATTGGTGACAAGATTGTCATGGGCGAAAAGGAAATGAAAGTCGGCAAGGAAGACGGAAATATGGAACCTACTGTTATACCAGACAAGCGCGGAAGCTTTCCTGTGACTGTGCAGGCAGCTTATGACAATAACCAGTTACGTATGCGCTTTCAGTGGAAAGACACTGCACACACACCCGCACCTTTTGTAGAAGGTGGAAAAATGGATCCGGATAATCAGATCAAGCTGGCTATTATGCTCGCTACCGATGAAGTGGAATATGCTGATAGAGCCGGTTGCTGGGGCACCTGCCATGCCGATCTACGCAGCATGCCTTACGCAGCGGATCAGTCAGAAGTGGATAAAGCACCACTTAAGCATGCTAAAGATGGCGTAACCAAATATATCGCTGAAAGTCGTACTGACATTAATATGAAGGCACGTAAAGGCGCACTAGGAGGCTGGGATAAACTGAAGACTGATGATGAAATCAGTGCTGCCATGGATAGTGGTCACTTTATTGATCTGATGCGTTATAAGGGCGGAGA
>JBFHVK010000199.1:0-5358 GCA_041589615.1 Gammaproteobacteria bacterium
CGGCCGTCTACTCTCCTGATGTTGCTCTCGGGAGTGATTCTTGTTCTCGGTATTACCCTTGCCTATGTACTTTTTAAAACGGCTGAAGACTTACAGTCAGATGCGGAGATGATAAATAATGCAGGTATTGTCAGGGGAGGCATACAGCGATTGACTAAACTGGTTCTGGCAAATCCTCAACAGCGACAGAATGTGTTGATTGCTGAAATCGATAATCTGATACTGAACATTAATATAAAAATTGATCATGATTTGGGTGATCAGGAAGACAGGCGTTTGGCAATTAGCCTGGTGGAGCTGGAGAGGGAGTGGAAGCGGTTCAAATTTCTTCTAGAAGATTATCATTACAAACACACTGAAAAAGAAAAACTAATTCTCACTGAATCGAGTGAAGCCTGTTGGGTGAAAGCCGATAACGTGGTTTTTCTTACACAGTTTAAAACAGAAAAGAAAGTAAAAAGTATCAGCAGGGTATTTTATTTTTTACTGCTTTTGAATTTTGTAAGTGTGATTATGGTAATCGCAATTTTATTACTGAGTGTGCGTAACAGGCTTGAGTATGAGTCATCTCACGATGGTTTGACAGGGCTATATAACAGGCGTGCATTTGATGCTGCACTGTCACTGGAAATGGCAAGGCATGCGCGTTACAAACTGGCGGTTTCACTTATAGTGTTTGATATCGATCATTTTAAGAAAGTAAATGATCAATATGGGCATCGCAGAGGTGATGAGGTTCTGAAAATGCTTGCAACGTTGTCCACATCTCTGGTGCGCGAGACAGATATTGTATTTCGTATAGGAGGTGAGGAGTTTGCTATTCTTTGTCCGGAAACGGATGTTGATGGTGCCAGGCTTCTGGCCGAAAAAATTCGTGAGTCTATACAGAAAAAAGTGTTTGATGAAATAGGTGAGCTGACTGTCAGCCTGGGAGTTGCAGGATACAGTACTGGATTAAGTGCAGATCAGTTTTACCAGAATGCGGATAAGGCATTATATCTTGCGAAAAATAATGGCCGTAATCGTACGGAAATATTTATCTAGTGTAGTTCTTCAATCAGGCGTCTGGTCATGTGCAGGCGTGTAGCACCGTCTTCACTAATTGTATGAAACAGATGATGGGGGCTGGTAGACCTTGAAATGATGGCATCCAGGTCATTGTGAATTTCACGATAGTAATCCAGCAGGCGCAGGTCAAAACGATTCATCGCATTGCTCAGTGGGTCCTTGGCCTGGCGTTGTCGAATCGTATCCATGCCTTCTTCGAATACATTACCAAGGCACATATGTACCGCGGAAAATAATGTCGCCCAGCCGTTATGCCAGAACATTAAGTCCTTATCAAAAGTTTCTCCACCAGTGCCCTGGCCATTTAACATTTGCTGAAGTAAATCGCGTTCGTTTACCGCTTCGTGTAACTCCATCATATTGGCGCGGCCATAGGCATCGATAGTGGTGCTCGTAAGCATCAGGTGAACATTCGGGTATTTGCTGAGGATAAAGGTTGCATCTTTAATCAGCTGTGCGGGTTGCTGTGGATTTTGTGGATTACGCTTCAAGCGAGATGAGGGTGCAGAGGATAACACCTGTACCTGATGTCCACGTCGACCTAGCTCGCGAGCCAGTCGTGCAAATACGCCTTTCTGGAACAGGTCCATCGAAAAATTGAGGTGCCCCTGTTTATGCAGCAGGCAGAGTTGTATTTCGTCACCAAATTTTGGCGCAGTCTCTACAATATTTGCAATTTTTGTAACGGGTATCCGTTCTTTTAACTGACCCTTACGATCGACGACGACTTCCTGGTGAAACTCATCGAAGCTGATTTGTAGCATGACTTTTGCGCGTGGCCAGCTCACCGGGCGACGTCGAATGGCTGTCGCCATTTTTCCCATAATATCTTCGGTGATTTTCCTGCTATCAGCAAAATCTCCGTTTAGTAATATCGCAAAAGTGGTGACGTTGCGCATTTTGTTAATCGCGTTATAAAAATGCTCGAGGTGTTTTGTCAGGTCACCACCGGTAAATAAAATTGATGTCGTAAGCTCACTTACCATCTGGTAGAGGCTATCTGGATCATCGGTATTTTTCATTAGCGGTCGAAAAATGAACATGCAGTGACGACAGGTTTGAGGGCAACCCATAGCTGGAATAATACCGAGTTTGCTAAAGCTTTCTGTGAGTTGAATATCTGCTAGTTGATCGACCAGCGCCAGGCGCTCCCTGTCTTCGGGGCCTAGCATATCTGCATAACGATCCTTTTCCTGTTTTGCCAGATCTTTGTAACCAATAGCAAACGACTTACTGAATAGATGTAGTGAGTTCCATATTGTCTCAATATACTCGGTGGTGGCCTGCGTACTATTATGCAATTCCAGTAGTTGTAGTAATTGCTGTTGCTGTAACTGGGGTTCTCCGCGATATTGCTGCCAGTAATCGATATAAGCCTGGATAAATCCGGCAGTAGTATCACTTTGTAGCATCATCTTCATAAGAAATGCCTGTGGACCCTGGCCAAATGCACTGAGTACATCAGCCTGAAAGTCCGCGTGTACATTCTGCTGTAACCAGTTGTATGCATAAACATAGGTCATCAGGAAGCCGAGGTTTTCTGCCTGCTCGGTTTTATCAAGCAGCATCTCGCGCATGTCGCCACGGGTCAGGCGATTGATTTCGGTTTTAAATCTCTGCCGCATATTCACAAGGAATGCCTGCTGCACATCCTGTTGTGCTTCAGGGCTAATTTCAATCTCGCTGGAGGGGCGACCGGACTGTATTGCAATACTGGTATTCATAGAGAGGGAATTTAGCATATCTGCCCGCTTAATTAACCCCAGGACTGTTCGGCCTTTGCTGCAGTCCGTCGGTTTTACAGGGACTGGCTCAAGCAGTTAATGCTTACCTGAGCGCAGGCTGATTGCCTTGCCTACCAGTCCGGCAACCATAATGGTGAGGTATAGTTGACCGATAATTGCCTGTGTGAAGGACAGGGTTTTTGCATAGGGCGAAATAGGTGTGATATCGCCAAACCCCAGGGTAGTGAGGGTGACGTAGCTATAGTACATGAACTCGGAGAAGTGAATACCTCGTTCTACCGCCAGTCCGGAGAACGACTGGGGAGAATAGAAATAGAGGTTGGAATAGAGTATGGCCCAGATAATGCCCAGCAGTAAATAAATACAGGAGGCACCGACTAACTGATTTACAGTAATCATGCGACTGAAGAAAACGCTATTGAAGGCAACCGCTGTACTTGTTACCAGAAAAAAAAGGCTTAAGGATATGGCAAGGTAAAACAACAGGATTTCTTCGTAGATGGCGGATAGAATGAGAATCAGTAATTCAATCGTCGCCAGTATAATGATTGATTTGTACCAGGAACGGTTTTCCTGATTACCAATAATGGTAAGTAACATCATGCCAATGATAGAAATATGCAGGATATACTTACTGACACTAACATCGAAATACTGCAGCATTGGTGAAGTGAAAATGAGCACCATTTGACCAAACAATAAGCCGATAAAATTATTGTTTTTATGAATAAGCATAGTAATTACAGAAAAGTGTCCCAGGGTACTGTGCTATCACCGTACACAAAAAATTCTGGATTAAGCAGACTGTCCCTTGTGTTATAGCGCATGGGTGACAGATCTGTTTGCGTCATGCAGCCACCGGCTTCTTCAACAATGCATTGGGCGGCGGCTGTATCCCACTCTGAAGTTAAACCCAGTCGTGCATATAAATCGACAGCGCCTTCAGCTACCATGCAGGACTTTAGTGAACTGCCGACACTGAGTAATTCGATTTCTCCCAGGCTTTCCAGGAAATTCTGTAGTTTTTCCGAAGCATGTGAGCGACTGCCTGCAATGACAAGATTGTCCATATCAGCTGCACGTACCTGGATCTGTTCAGCCTGTTGATGTGGTTTCTGTTTCCAGGCATGTCCTCCACGCCAGGCAAAATAGTCCACCTCCAGAACAGGGGCATTGATAACACCAATAATGCTCTGGTGATTCTCAATGAGAGCAATATTTACCGTAAATTCACCATTGCGTTTAATAAACTCGCGAGTTCCATCCAGTGGGTCAACCAGCCAGTAGCGAGTCCAGCTCTGACGTACAGAAAATGGCGGAATTTCAGATTCTTCCGTGAGCACAGGAATATCAGGAGTAAGCTGTTTGAGTTCGCGGCGAATAATCTGGTCGGCGGCCAGGTCAGCAGTGGTCAGGGGGGTATTGTCTTCCTTGTGTTCGATAGCGAAATCAGAATTATATATTTTAAGAATTTCCCTGCCAGCCATACGTCCAATGCTAAGTACGTTATGGCACAGGTATTCAAGATTCAGTTCATCTGTTGGTAGGTTCAAGATGTTGTATCCTGCTGTGTCTGTTTGCGTGTGATTAAATAATCACGTACCTGATAAAGTGCAGCAATACTGCGGGCTTCGGTTAATGTCTCATGATTGATCAGCTCGTTTATCTGATGAATATTACAGACGAGCTGTTGTAGTTCTTCCGGTTCATCGCCTTCAAGTGCCTCCGCCTGTAAATCCTCTGCAAGTACGATATGGGTGGTGAAGCCGAGATAGCCAGGGGCGATTGTCATTTTGCCAAAGGGTTTCAAACTCAATGCACGATAGCCTATTTCTTCCATGCATTCACGATTAGCCGCTTCGAGAATATCTTCGCCCTGATCTATTTTCCCCTTGGGGAACACCAGTTCATAGCGGTCGGTACCCACAGAATATTCGCGAATCATGATAACATGCTCATCATCGACAACCGGAATAATCAGCACCGCACCAGCGCCAGGAGCAATAATTCGTTCATACTGGCGTTGCTGGCCATTACTGAATTCAAGCTCGACCTGCTCGATTGTGAACAGGCGGCTTTTGCTATGAATCGTGCGTTTGAGAATTTTAGGTTTGTTTTTCATAATCAATACAATTTCTGGCTATTGTAAAAGGCCTTTGAGTGAATTCCTATGATTGACTGGTCACAAATTAACAGTGTTTTTCTTGATCTTGATGGCACCTTACTGGATTTGCATTACGATAACCATTTCTGGCTGGAGTATGTGCCACAATGCTATGCAGATCGGCATCAGCTTGAGCTGGAAGAGTCGCATCGCAAACTGAATGAAAAATACCGTGCCGTCTATGGCAGCCTTAACTGGTACTGTGTTGATTACTGGAGCCGTGAGCTCGATCTGGATATCGGCTCACTGAAGCAGAGTATATGCGAAAAAATTGCAGTTAGACCTTATGTTATCGAGTTTCTTGAAGGGCTGCACATGCACGGTAAGCGAGTTGTCCTGGTGACGAATGCGCATCCGGTGAGTATCGATGTAAAAATGCGC
>JBFHVK010000200.1:0-5341 GCA_041589615.1 Gammaproteobacteria bacterium
CCGCAACAACTCCGACCAGTTGACCAAAGGTGCGATACGCGATACCATATTACAAAATCAATGTATTTATAGCTATGACTCAGCAATTAGTAACGATAGTAAACAAGGTGAACAACTCAGCCATCCGCCGCATTCGTAACGAGCGGGGAGATTTGGTGTACGTTGTGCCTAGCTATACGCTACCTGACGACGTGGTGATGAATGGCATCTTGTATCCTGGCGATGAGATTGAAAAGGGCTACATGAGCCTTGAAGATACGCCTGCGCCTATTGGTCACCCGACTGATGCTAACGGCAATTTTATCAGTGCCAACAGTCCAGACGGGATTCTGTATTATCAGTGTGGCGTGTTCAACAAGAATGTACAGCGTGTTGAGTGCGAGAAGTACGGGCACCGCGTTTATGTCGAGAAACACATTCACGTTGATACTGCCATGCAAACAGAGCGCGGACGTAGACTGATTGAGGCTATCGATACTAACCAACCTATCCATACTAGCACGGGCGTGTTTCTTAATCGCGTTGATGAAGAAGGCATAAGCGCGAACGGTAAAGAGTACCGAGCGCGCGCCACTAACCTGATGCACGACCACGACGCAATCTTGCTAGACGAGGATGGCGCAGCAACACCAGAAGACGGCGTGGGAATGATGGTGAACGCCAATCTGTTTACGCACGTTAACCGCGACGGTCAACAGTTGTCCGTTAATACCGGAACACTTGACATCAATCAGT
Source organism: Gammaproteobacteria bacterium (assembly GCA_041589615.1). Taxonomy (GTDB): domain Bacteria; phylum Pseudomonadota; class Gammaproteobacteria; order SZUA-229; family SZUA-229; genus SZUA-229. The sequence continues at coordinate 736 of JBFHVK010000200.1, forward strand.
CATTCAACGACCTACGCGAAACGCTGCAATCCAAGGTGCAAAAGAAATTCGGTGATGATGAAAAACATGTATGGCTTGCTGATTTCGGCGACGACTACATCATTATCGAAGATGGCGAAACGTCTTACATGGTCAAATACATGCGAGACGAAGACAATATTATGATTGACGACACGCTGGAAGAAGTTAAGCGAAAAACCATTTGGGAGCGCATTTCTTCGGGTGTGAAGCAGGTTCTAACCAGTCCATTTTCGGGCTTAAAATCCAACCAAAACGAGGGTAAAGATATGTTCAAAGAGCATATTCAATCCGTTTTACAAGCAAACTCTGTTGATTACTCAGAAATGAGCGATGAGCAAATGATTGCTAAGTATGACGAGATTAAGGCGAATGCCGCCGAAACAGTCACAGAGGGCGAGCAGAGCCAGCCCGACGTGCAAGCTATGGTTAACGAAGCTGTCAAGGCAGCTATGAAAGACATGAAGAAAGACGAAGATGAAGACAAGAAAAAGGAGATTGCAGAAAAGCTCAAAGCAAACTCTATTGAGCTGTCTGAATCAGAAGTCAAATCTCTGTCTGTAAACTCATTGCAAGCCATGTTAGATAAAGTTGATACTCCGGCCGCGTTCGGCTTAGCGGGTGCTCAGCATTTATCAGCTAACAGCGATGATTCTTATTTATCTGACACGCTGCCTGAATAAGAGGATTGGAAAATGTCAAATACTGTTTATATCGGCCCTGCTGAGTGCCATCCTGACGTAACCGAAATGGTTGCATCCGAAACTATCACGCCCCGAGAAGTGCTTGTGGCATCTTCTGGCGAGTTTGCCATTGCTGGCGCTGACGCCGCTGGCGTTGTCTATTTTGCGCTTGAAAACATTCTCGGCGAAGTAACCGACACTTACGCTACTGGCGAAACCGTACAAGGTGCGCGCCCTAAATCTGGTGAATACTACGAGTTGACCCTAGCGGCCTCTCAGACTATCGCTAAAGATGCTGCGCTAACTACCGACGCAAGCGGTCACTTAGTCGCCTTGGGCGCTGGCGAAAACGTAATTGCATACGCTGATGAAGACGTGACTACTACCGGTAGCACTGGCTCTATCCGCGTTTACATCAAATAGGAGATTGGCAAAATGAGCTTATATCTTGATAAACAAATTATTGCCAACTCTGGCAATGCTCGCTCTCAATACGAGCAAATCACAAACATGCGTAAGCTACACGCTAATCGTGAAGAGTCATTAATCGGCGAAGCTGTAAAAGCTGGCTTGATGACTAACTCATTCCTGGCTGCAAACGCTGGTCGCGTTCCTGCCGACACCTACCGCGACTTTGACCGCACCATCAAGCGCGTTATGGCCGGTGATGAAGGTAGTGCGGTTGTATCCTTACTGCCTACTCGCTCTTTGCCAGTAGGTAAAATCGTAGCTGAGTACGCACGTGCTTCTGATTCTGGTATCGCGCAAGCAACTATCAGCGGTCGTCAAGCGCACAAGTTAGACCGCGCTGCTTACGACTACGACGGTGGTTTAGTGCTTGTTCATGATGCCGCTTTCGGTCGTCAATGGCGCGAAGTTGAAGCTATGCGCAGTGAAGATTTTGATGGCCTGCAAGATGACCAATCAAACACTGTTCGCGCTGTTCGTCGTAGTATCAACGACCACGTATTTAACGGCGTTGCTGATGTTGAGTACAAAGGCACCATGGCTTACGGCATCAAGAACAGCCCCAACACTCAGGCTCTTGATTTGGGTACGTCTGGCGTGAACGTTGACTTGTCTTCAAACACTGCGGCTTACTCTGACTTCGAGAAAGCGATCGTTTCCGCGTTGCAATCCCTCCAAGGCTCTGCAAACAACGTTGAAGAAGACATTACTTTTGCGTTCAGTGCTGACATTTGGTTTAACGCGTTGCGCACTGGAACTACTGACACCAACTTCACGACTATTCTTGAAGCGTGTCGTCGTATTCCTGGTGTCGCCAACATCGTTAAAACTAACGGTACTCAGTTGAGCGGTAACGAGTTCCTTGCATGGGCCAACTCTGAGCAGTACATCCAACTTCAAGTTGGTATGGCTGTTAATACTCAGCCAGTTGTACGCAACATGTTCAACGACCCGTACAACTTCGTCACTTGGGGCGCTGCTGGCCTGCTTGTAAAAGCGGATGCTGCTGGCCGCTCTGGTGTAATGTACGCTAGCGAGTTGAGCTAATGCGTAAGGTGCAAAGGCGAGTATTCGGTGCAGGCGGCAAGATTGTCGACCTGCCCGAAGAAAAGCGGGAATCTGATGGTAAGAAGCTAGAAGTGGCTACACCTAAAAAGAGAGCTCGCAAGGCCTCAAAAACACCTGCTGTTGAACCGGCGAAAACCGAAGAAGAGTAAAGAAAGCCCCGCCTAGTGCGGGGTTATTTATTTTGCGTTAATAGTTAGAATTCCATCAACCATTTTTACGTCATTGCCTAAATCTACCAATCCTTTTAAAATTGTCTTTAAAGGTTCAGGTTGTGCGCTAATATCGATACTCTCGACCTTGCCCTCTGCTCTGTGCATCGACTCAATCCACTTTGCGCCACACTTATCAATCATAAGCCTGACCATTTTTGCAAAGTCTGAATCCCAATCAACTACAATCGATGCCTGGTCTTCGTACTCTTCGTAATCAACAGAGCCGTAACTTACATCTATTACGAGGACCTGTTTATCTCCGTCAATATCTGTTTTTTCAGTGTGCTGGTACGCGTAATCGCGATAAATATGGCATGCAGGGGTGCATAGTATCGAACTTCTTGTGCTCATTGCTAACCCCTACCCATTCGCCCGAATACACGCAAGCATTAAGCTGTTTGCAAACTCAGATATTGCGCGCCTCTTTGCCTCCGACCCATTAAATCTTGGGGTGTCGAATGCAGCAGCAACGGCCGACTTGATTATGGGGGTGACGCTTTCGTCAGACTGTTCAGCTATATCCATTAAGTCAGGCATAGGCACGCCATCTTGACGCTTCTGCATCACGACCTCTCCCAAGCTATACATACTTTTGCAGAAATCATCTGCTACTGCACCGGTTGATAGCATCGCCGTTAATAGTAAAATTTTCATTATTTTCTTCCCTTCATACATTGATAATAGATTTCATTCGCGAATTTACGAACTGCGGCTTCACGTTGTTTGTACCATTTGTGAGAGCTTACGTTGTACGCCTGTGTAATCATGTAAAGCGTCGCATTGTCAGTTGGTTCATAGCCAGTTTTCATGGTTTCGACAACTTCAAACATCGGCACGTCTGCTTGACGTAACTGCATAACAATGGACGCTTGCTTGTATACAGCCTGACAGTATTCATCTGCTAGGCTTGGCGCTGATAGTAGCGCGGTTAATAGTAGTAGTTTTTTCATGCTCACTCCTTAATATAGCCCGAAAGGGCTTAAGTTAATTGTAAAAAGGGCTCGATATAGTGGCCCGTGGCTGTTGTATTCATCAACCAAATGCTTTAATTCATCGTGAGATTTGATACTATCCTTAAGTTTCTCTATCTCTGATTTGTATTCATCTTCAATTTCTTTGGTTGCCGCATCAATTATATTTCTCAACTTGCCACATATTTTCTCATCGTCGCCAAGCACATCAATGAGTTCTTCTTTTTTTATCTCCTCCCTTACTCCGCCAAACGAGAAAAACCCACTCTTAGACCTAAACAATACCAAGATTTCATTCTTTTTCGCAATCTCCTCAGCTTCACTCATTTTTGCATCGGCTTCTTCTTTCGCGCTAATTAGTTTTTCGTATTCATTCAGAGGAATTGTTACAGTTCCACTTTTACTCATTTCTCCACCTCATCAATTTTACGCATAATCAAACGGACGTAGTCGTGCGCTATAGCTCTATCGCTATGATTTGTTGTTAGGTGTGGGTGTTTAAGATCCTCACTTGTGAATATACCTGACATTTCAGCAGACTCAAGGCGGTCATGAGCGCCGCTTAGGTAAATCGATTCTGCAACCGCATAAATACCAAACGTGCTCAGAGATGCCTGATCCAGTTCGATAGAAAAAGACGCTGCGGCGTCCTTAGTAGTTTCCACTCCCTCAGGCCATCTGGACAACGCAACATCACCGCATAGACAGCATGATGTGCCGCAATACCATTCATTCATATCCAAGGGAAGTTTGGCCTTATCTCCTGCGTCTAATACTTCTTGTAATAATTCTTTCACCCCATTCACTCCTTATTTGTAAACAATGCCCCGAGTGTAGTACACTAAGCATACGTTTAACAACTCCGACCAGTTAAAGTGGCTAGAAACAGAAGCGTTAAGATAACCGGTGATGACACCAAGCTAATATCCGTTGAGGATTATTACACTAGCTGTATTGCGCGCGTCATTAGCACAACCTCGACGCAGGGTGTTATAACGGTTGAGTACAAAGATTCTGTTGGGCAATGGCGGAAGTTGTACGGCGGCGAGATAAACATAACCGGCAACCCGCAAGCTAAACCTCGCATATCTGGCGTGGTGATAAATGATGTCAGGATTACCACTAGCGGGTTTGATGAGTTGTCAACCACCGAAGTGTCCGTGTTCTTCTGCGATTACGACCTATC
>JBFHVK010000201.1:0-5337 GCA_041589615.1 Gammaproteobacteria bacterium
TGACTTGCAAATAACGGTTTCTGGCTGGCGGAAGTGGAAAACGGCGACATTATCCTGGGGGCGTGCACGAACTGCAGTTGATATTTATATGGATGGTGTGCTGATTGACACAGCAACTTCATCGGGTACAGCAGATTACCGCTTTAAGGATCAGGCAATGTTTAAAGTCTGTGAAGTTGGCACAAGTTATTGCTCAGTCAATATACTGGCTCAGTAAAGTCGTCTTGAAAGATAGTTTTTAACAATGAGTATTTCCGAGGATAGAACTCTATCCTCGGATCCAGTATATGTGTAAGCGCAAGTGATTATCTTGTGGCTGAGGATGCCCGGTAGATAGCTCTACATTACGAAAGGTTAAGATTATTCATTACACTCTTTAAATAATAATGACTGACACTCTGCGCAGGTATTTCTATCTAACCGTTTGTAAATCTGACGCACAGCTTCATTCTTCGAATCGAAGAAGTGATCAGGTCCAATCTTTTTAATGAAGCAGGCTTTTGCTGCAAATTCATACACTTCAGATTTCAGCCCGACAAAATACAGGCCACCGCCATGTTCCTTGAGGATACGGTTCTCCATCACCAGTGCCTCGGCGCCGGCAAGGTCGATAAAATTAATGCGCGAAGCATCAATCAGGATGTGATAGATGTGTTCGTTTTCTACAATATGTGAAATTCTGTTTTGTACATAATTCACTGAGCCGAAGTAGATTGATCGATCAATTCGAATTACTTTTAGTTGTGGGCACTGCTTAAGTGGTTTTTCGTGTATATCCCTGAAGCTTCTTTTACCGGTTTTTGAATCTATATCGATAGACAGCGTCGGTATTTCTGGTATTGAGGTTTTTCTCAAATAGAATACCAGTGATAACAGTACGCCCAGGTATATTGCAAACTCAAGTTCAAGAAAGAGTGTGCTGAGGAATGTTGTAATGAGAATGGCGGATTCTGATTTGCTGTTTCTCAGGATCATCTCAATATGATGAAAATCGATCAGGTTGTAAGCCACCAGTAAAATAACCCCACCCATGGCTGCCACAGGCAGATAGGCAGTAAGTGGTGCTATCAGCAGTACAATGATCAGCAGGAAAATCGCAGCGAATATTGCAGATAAGGGCGTCTTTGCACCTGCCGCATAGTTGATGCCAGAGCGTGTGAATGAACCTGAGCCGGCATAACTTGAGAAGAAGCTACCGACGACATTGGACATACCCTGGCCAATAAATTCCTGACTTGAATGAATCCGCTGGTTGGATTTTGTCGCGACGGCACGGCTGATTGATACCGCTTCGATGAGGCCCAGTAATGCAACGGCAAAGGCTTCAGGCGCAAGCGCCTTTAAGGTGTCGAATGAGAAGTCTGGTGATGACAATGGCGGCAGCTGTCCCGGGATCTCACCGATCAGCTCTATGCCTTCGGCCATATCTTTGAGCGCATAGGCTATCAGGCTGCCGACAATCATGCCAATCAGCAGGTTGGGGATTTTCGGTACAAATTTCTTGATGGCAATGGCGGTGAGCAAAGTGGCAACAGCTATGCCAATAAGGTACATATTGCTTTGTTCCAGATGTCCGAGGATGTTTATCCAGGTATGCAGGAAGGATTCTCCCTTGGGAATCTCCAGGCCCAGGATGTGTTTCATCTGGCTGGTGGCAATAAGAATCGCGGCGCCTGCGGTGAATCCAATGACAACGGTATGGGATACAAAGTTAACCAGTGAACCCAGTCGTGCCAGGCCAAATGCAAGCTGGTAGACACCGGCGAGGAATGTCAGGGTCAGGGTTAGCGAGATAAAGTCTGCAGTGCCGGGCTCGGCATATTTGCTGATAGCAGCAAAGACAACGATTGATATTGCCGTCGTGGGGCCGGACACCAGATGATACGAAGAGCCAAACAGGGCAGCAATAATCGGCGTAACCATTGCGGTGTACAGACCGTATTCTGGCGGCAAGCCGGCAATGGTAGCAAATGCAACACCCTGTGGAAGTACAATCACTGCACCGGTCAGGCCAGCGGTGATATCGTGCTTCAGGCTATCTTTATTGACAAATTTAAACCACTTCAGAAACGGAAACAGGGCAAGAAAGTTCATATATATATGTTTACTCGGGGTAATGCATCTGATGTTGGGGGGTTAGTGGCTGCAAAAAAGGAGTGCGTGCCAGATAACTCTCTAATTCTATACTAAAACTGTGCTTTTTTCTCTGGCACTATCTGGATGCGTAAGTCCATGCGAGTTTTGATAACAGGGGAAATTGCGCTTAACACACTGTATAATGCTCCACTGTTATAAGAAATATGATTTATAAGGAATCAACCGTGCTCGAAGCCTATCGCAAACATGTTGAAGAACGCGCCGCAGAAAATCTGCCACCTCTGGCCCTGGATGCTCAGCAGGTCGCTGAACTGATTGAACTGATTAAATCTCCCGGCAATGAAAATCCACAGGAACTGATGGATCTGCTGGTGCACAGGGTTCCCCCCGGCGTTGATCAGGCAGCCTATGTTAAGGCGGCGTTTCTTGCGGATATCGCAAAAGGCAGTGTGGCATGTGAGTTGATCACACGCGAATATGCAACTGAGCTACTGGGCACCATGCTGGGTGGTTACAATATCCAGCCACTGATCGAATGCCTGGATGATGATGTGACTGCGCCAACAGCGGTTAAAGCATTGTCACACACTCTGCTGATTTATGATGCTTTCCACGATGTGGCTGAAAAGACCAAAACCAGTGACTATGCAAAGCAGGTGATGCAGTCATGGGCTGATGCAGAATGGTTTACCAGCAAGCCCAAAATGCCTGAAGAAATTACTGTTACGGTATACAAGGTTCCCGGTGAAACCAATACGGATGACCTGTCACCCGCAACAGAAGCATGGAGTCGTCCGGATATTCCATTACATGCGAAATCGATGCTGGTATCCAAGATGGATAAACCACTGGAAACCATCGAAGAGCTGAAAAAGAAAGGTCACTCCATCGCTTATGTAGGTGATGTCGTGGGCACAGGTTCATCGCGTAAATCGGCGATTAACTCGGTGCTGTGGCACATGGGCGAAGAGATTCCATTTGTCCCTAACAAGCATGAAGGTGGTGTAGTGCTGGGTGGCAAGATCGCGCCAATCTTCTTTAATACGGCTGAAGACTCCGGTGCCTTACCGATCGAATGTGATGTCGATAAGATGGAAACCGGTGATGTTATTCGTATTCGTCCTTATGAAGGCGTTATTCTTGCGGAAGATGGCAGTGAAGTGTGCACATTTAATCTGCGTCCAACCACCATGCCGGATGAAGTACGTGCTAATGGTCGTATCCCCTTAATTATCGGTCGTGGCCTCACGACACGTGCACGTGAATTCCTTGGCCTTGAGCCTTCTGATGTCTTCCTGCGCCCGGTTGATCCGGTCGATACTGGCAAGGGCTTTACGCTGGCACAGAAAATGGTTGGCAAGGCCTGTGGCGTAGAAGGTATTCGCCCCGGAACTTATTGTGAACCGAAGATGACGACAGTGGGTTCACAGGACACCACCGGTGCAATGACTCGTGATGAGCTTAAAGAGCTTGCCTGCCTCGGTTTCTCGGCGGATCTGGTGATGCAGTCATTCTGTCATACCGCTGCCTATCCGAAGCCGGTTGATATCGACCTGCAACATAGCCTGCCTGATTTTATGCAGACACGTTCGGGTGTTTCGCTGCGCCCCGGTGACGGCATCATACACTCATGGTTAAACCGCATGATCCTGCCGGATACAGTGGGTACTGGCGGTGACTCACATACGCGTTTCCCTCTGGGCATCAGTTTCCCCGCAGGCTCCGGCCTGGTGGCCTTCGGTGCTGCACTGGGTGTGATGCCTCTCGATATGCCCGAGTCGGTACTGGTGCGCTTTAAGGGCGAGATGCAGCCGGGCGTCACACTGCGCGACCTGGTGAATGCCATTCCTTATGCGGCAATCCAGAAGGGCCTGTTGACAGTTGAAAAGAAAGGCAAGAAAAACGTATTTAATGGCCGTGTACTGGAAATCGAGGGCCTGCCGAATCTTAAAGTTGAGCAGGCATTTGAGTTGTCAGATGCCTCCGCTGAACGTTCAGCCAATGGCTGTACGGTACACCTGGGTAAGGAACCGATTATCGAGTACCTGAACTCGAATGTTACCCTGCTGAAGTGGATGATAGCCAACGGTTATGAAGATAAGCGTACGCTGCAACGTCGTATCGATGCGATGGAAGCCTGGCTGGCCGATCCACAGTTACTCGAGCCGGATGCGGATGCAGAGTATGCAGAAATTATCGAGATCGACCTGAACGAAATTAAGGAGCCTATCCTGGCCTGCCCAAATGACCCTGATGACGTTAAGTTGCTTTCAGAGGTGGCGGGTACCAAAATTGACGAAGTCTTTATTGGTTCATGTATGACCAATATTGGTCACTACCGGGCGGCTGGCAAGGTACTGGAAAATGCCAGCAATATTCCAACGCGTATGTGGATTGCGCCACCGACTAAAATGGATGAGCACCAGCTGTCAGAAGAAGGCTATTACAGTATCTTCGGTAGAGCCGGTGCACGCACAGAAATGCCGGGCTGTTCATTATGCATGGGTAACCAGGCACGAGTCGCGGATGGTGCAACGGTGATGTCGACATCGACACGTAACTTCCCTAATCGTCTGGGTAAGGATGCGAATGTTTACCTGGCATCAGCTGAACTGAGTGCAGTGGCCGGCATACTCGGTCACATCCCGACGCCTGCTGAGTACCTTGAAAAAGTGAAGAGCCTTGAGCCGTTATCAGATGACATATACCGCTACCTGAACTTCCATGAAATTGCGGAATATAAAGAGGTTGCCGATAAAGTTATTCCCATCGTTGCAGCTTAACGGTTAATCGCTTGAAGGCGTTACTGTTTGTGGCCATGGGCGGAGCACTCGGAGCAGTGCTTCGCTATTCGATTTCTTCCGGCATTTATCACTGGTTTGGTCGAAGTTTTCCTTATGGCACACTGGCAGTGAATGTGCTGGGCTCTCTGGCGATTGGCTTATTGTCGATTTTGCTGGTGGAAAAATTCAATGTGTCGCACGAACTCAAGCTGGGGCTGGTGGTTGGTGTACTAGGGGCACTAACGACATTTTCGACCTTTTCCTGGGATACACTGCATCTGCTTGAGCAGGGTTACGTGCAGAAAGCATTTTTAAATATCCTGCTGAATGTCACTGTCTGTATCGCCGCGGCCTGGGTTGGAGCTGCCTGGGCAAAGCAGATGGTTTGAGTTGGCATTTTTATCGAATGCTGTTGTTGGCAGGGCAGAGTCTCTACAGTCGCTGGATCTCCGATAAA
>JBFHVK010000202.1:0-5334 GCA_041589615.1 Gammaproteobacteria bacterium
CAAAATAGTCACCGTGATGATTTACTGTACTCATAGTTTCTGATCCTGATTATGTGATAGAGCGAAAGTTGTTTTTGAATCCTGTTTCTGTGTTGGGCTGGTAAAGAAAGTATAGGATAAAATCAGCTCATTCATCTGTTGTGGTAATTGACTATCTACCACAAAGGTGACAGGCATTAGTTTTTCTTCACCTGGTTTTAGTTCTTGTTGAGTAAAACAGAAACATTCTGTTTTCTGAAAATAGGCGGCAGCAAGCCCCGGCGCAACGCTGGGTACTGCCTGTCCTGTCAGGTTATTAGGTGAGATATTTTTTGCGGTGTAATAAACGGTGGCTGGCTCGCCAGGGTGAACTTCGATAAAACTCTGTTTCGGTTTGAACTCCCAGGGCATCGATTCATTCAGGGACGCAATAAATGTTACCCTGACGGTTCGATTTTTATCGACAACAGGTGCAGATTCAAAACTCACCTGATCACCTGTTTTACCATTCAGGCCTGTTACATCACAAAACACATCATAAAGGGGCACCAGTGCGTAACCAAAGCCGAACATGAACAGCACCAGCAGTAATAGTTTACCTATTACTGTTTTGTTGCTGTCATTGTTCGGTTCAGTTGTCATCTGGTTTAAGCCTTAGCCTTACTTCACCTGTGGAGGAGTTGTGTAGCTATGGAATGGAGCAGGTGAGGGTAGTTCGAATTCAAGACCCTTGGCGCCTTCCCATACTTCGTCAGTGGCTTTCTTACCACCACGCACACACTTGATAACTACCCACAGGAAGATTAGCTGCGAGAAGCCGAAGACAAATGCGCCTACCGAAGCAACCTGGTTAAATTCTGCAAACTGCAGAGCGTAATCAGGAATACGACGTGGCATGCCGGCCAGCCCAACAAAATGCATTGGGAAGAACAGCACGTTTGCTGAAATACAGGTTAACCAGAAATGCCACTTACCCAGTGTCTCGTCGTACATGTGGCCTGTCCACTTGGGTAACCAGTAATATACAGCAGCCATAATTGAGAAGGCGGCACCGGTAACCAGTACGTAATGGAAGTGAGCTACTACGAAGTAGGTGTCATGATACTGGAAATCAGCAGGTACGATACACAGCATTAAACCGGTAAAACCACCCATGGTAAACAGGATGATAAAGGCAACGGCAAATAACATGGGAGTTTCAAATGTCATTGAGCCTTTCCACATGGTACTTACCCAGTTAAACACCTTAACCCCGGTGGGCACCGCAATCAGCATGGTGGAGTACATAAAGAACAGCTCACCCGCGACCGGCATACCTGTTGTAAACATGTGGTGAGCCCACACAATAAACGACAGGAACGCGATCGATGCGGTTGCATATACCATCGAGCTATAACCAAACAGTGGCTTACGCGCAAAAGTAGGCACGATCTGCGAGATAATACCGAAGGCCGGTAAGATCATGATATACACTTCAGGGTGCCCGAAGAACCAGAAGATATGCTGGAACATAACAGGGTCACCACCACCGGCCGCATTGAAGAAGCTGGTACCAAAGTGACGGTCTGTCAGCATCATGGTAACCGCACCTGCAAGAACAGGCATTACAGCAATCAACAGATAAGCCGTAATAAACCAGGTCCATACGAAAATAGGCATTTTCATATAGGTCATGCCGGGGGCACGCATATTCATAATGGTGGCGATAACGTTAATCGCACCCATTACAGATGAAATACCCATCAGATGCACCGAGAAAATAAAGAAGTCGGTACTGCTAGGCCCATAGGTGGTTGAGAGTGGCGCATAGAATGTCCAGCCAAAGTTCGGCGCAGACCCCATACCCATAATACTCATCACCAGGCTCGCAATTAACATACCGAAAGCCGCAGGCAATAACCAGAAGCTCCAGTTGTTCATTCGAGGTAAAGCCATGTCTGGCGCACCGATCATCATCGGCAACTGCCAGTTAGCCAGGCCCACAAAGGCTGGCATGATTACACCAAACACCATGATTAAACCATGCAGGGTAGTGAGCTGATTAAAGAAATCAGGCTCCATAATCTGCATGCCTGGCTGGAACAACTCGGCACGAATTAACAGTGCCAGTGAACCACCCACAAAAAACATGAGGAATGAGAACCATAAATACATTGAACCGATGTCTTTATGGTTTGTACTAAATAACCATCGACCAAGCCCGGTAGGCTTATGATCGTGGTCGTGATGTTCTTCGATTACAGCGTTCATTTTTGCCTCTTACATTTAATAGTTTTTAACGGGCCGCTTTTATATCGGACGGTTGAACCATATCGCCTGTGTCATTACCCCATGCGTTACGCTCGTAAGTAATGATGGCTGCCAGGTCCGCATCGTTAAGTTGTGGACCAAATGCCTGCATGCCTGTGCCAGCCACACCATTGACAACAACATCAATGTGCTTGGCGACATCACCCATGACAATTTCGCTGCCTACAAGACCAGGGAACACATTAGGTAAACCTTCACCACCCACCTGATGACAGGCTGCACAACTGGTGTTGTATGCAGTTTCACCGTGAGCCATTAATTCTTCCATGGTCCAGGTTTTATCTGCACTTGCAGCTGCTGCTGCTTTCTCGGCTTTCTTCTCATCCAGCCAGGCCAGGTAATCGGCTTCAGATTTTGCTTCAACCACAATCGGCATAAAGCCGTGATTTGCACCGCAAAGCTCAGCACACTGTCCGCGATAAACACCCGGTTCTTCAACCAGTGTCCAGCTTTCGTTAATAAAGCCCGGAATGGCATCTTTCTTGACACCAAAGGCAGGCACCCACCAGGCATGGATTACATCACTTGAGGTAAACAGGAAGCGAACTTTCTTGTTGGTTGGAATAACAACGCGGTTATCAACTTCAAGCAGGTAATGTTCACCCTTGGCTTCCTTGTTCTTTATCTGGTCCATCGGGGTACTCATGTTACTGAAGAAGCTAACATCTTCACCGACATAGTCGTATTGCCATTTCCACTGGTAACCGGTGACCTTAATAGACATATCCGAGTTGGAAGTATCTTCCATTGCCAGCAACACCTTGGTTGCGGGAATAGCCATACCGATCAATATGAGAACTGGAATAACCGTCCAGAGAATTTCAAGCTTGGTGTTATCGTCGAATGTTGCGGGGTTGGGATTTTTTTCTTTTCTGTGATTTAGAATGGAGTAGGTCATAGCGCCATAGACGACGATACCGATTACTACGCAGATCCACATAACGATCATGTGAATATTATATGCACCCTGGCTAAAGCTCGTAACACCCGGTTCTAGATTAAGTTGATAATCTGCGTACAACGGATTGCTGGCAAGCAACAGACAGGCAAGGCCAACTGGCCGGCTTACTGCTCTCATTTTTACCCCCTGGAGTAAAGATTTAATGTAATTTCATTTTTAACTCTAAAACTTTCACCGCTTTTAATTATAAATCTGGTTTTTTATCTTTATTATTTTATTCTTTATATATAAGAGTATTATTATTATTTAAATCTGTTGAGCCACCATTGTCTGTTGCTGTTAAATCTGTGTTATTTCACACAATATTTAAAATATGTGCTGAATATAAAGGGATGGCTAACAAATTTCAAGAAACACGTATTTGATTATTATTATCAAGGCATAATAATTCTTGATACTGCATTTATACACTTATGATGTCTGTACGAACAGTATTTATTATTACATTCATTGTTTTTATATAGTATTTATATGCGATAGGACTTTTTCCCATGTTTTTACAATATTTGTATAAGCCAGTCGAAAATCAGTTGTTCGAAAGTAGATAGATAGAAGGGAGCGGGGCAGAAAACAGTAAGACAAACCATTCAGGCGTGTAATGGTTGAGGCGCCCCAAAATAATAACCCTGGGCATAATCAACACCCATATCCTTTAAAAGATCACGAATTTCCTCATCCTCAACGAACTCCGCTATGGTTTTAAGGCCCATGGTACGGCCTATTGCATGAATCGCCTCAACCATTACACGGCTGGTAGAATCATTCACGATCTGCCGTACAAACATGCCGTCTATTTTGAGATAGTTGATGGGCATGGTGCGAAGATAGGCAAACGAACTAAGGCCGCTACCAAAATCATCCAGGGCGGTATAACAGCCGAGCTCCTGTAAACTGTTCAGAAACTGCCTGGCATTTTCAAGATTCGCAATTGCTGCTGTTTCAGTAATTTCAAAGCAGAGACGCTGCATATTAATTTCACTACCCAGAATATGCTCGATAGCTCGCGTAGTAAATTTACTATCGGCCATACTCTGGCCAGAAAGATTTATGGCATAAACCGTGTCACCAGTATCTTTCCTGAGCTGCTCAATCACCTCATTGATAACCCAGGCATCCAGTTTTGACATCAGGTTATAGCGTTCTGCTGGTGGTATAAATGCCATAGGGGGAATAATCTGCCCATCTTCATCCAGCATACGAATCAGCACTTCTTTATGAGGCTTCAATCCTGCATCATCATGTAAGGGAATAATATCCTGTGCATACAGAGTAAAACGATTCTGCTCCAGTGCATCATTAATACGATTCACCCACTGTGTCTGTTCACGCTTTTCGGCAACATTATCATCATCGTAGGTAACCACATGTACACGATCCCTACCTTCGTGTTTCGCCATATAACAGGCCGTATCAGCAGCATGGTAAAGATTTTCATAACTGGACACCATGGCAGGGGCATCTACCAGGCCTATACTTGCACCAACCCTGAAGGCCTTATCACTCCATACAAACTGATACTCACGTACTACATGTAATATTTTTTCAGTAATTTCTATCGCATTTTCGACATCAACATTCGATAAAAACAATGCAAATTCATCACCTCCAATGCGGGCGAACAAATCTGTTTTACGTAAGACATCCTTGATGCGCTGCGATATTTGCCGGAGAAGCTCATCTCCTGCAGCGTGACCGACAGTATCGTTTACAATCTTGAATCTATCCAGATCCATTACACAGAGCGCATGGGTAGTACCTTCCGAGTAGAGGGTGAGGGACTGTTCTACTTTTGATTCAAACTCACGTCGATTTAACAACCCGGTAAGCACGTCATGACGAGCCTGATGCTCGATGCGTTTCGCCAGCACTTTCTCTTTCGTGACATCCTGGAAAGTAGTTATGGTCCCCAGCACCTGATTATCTATATCCTGAATAGGAGCAATCGTCAGGAGTATATCGATAAAGTTATCATCAGCATCATATAGAATAATGTCATTCGAAGGCATATTGTATGTACCATCACGAAGATAGTTCATAATGGTATCTGCCAGCCATAGCTGGTTTTTCTCATCATACGCCCTGAA
>JBFHVK010000203.1:0-5292 GCA_041589615.1 Gammaproteobacteria bacterium
ACAGCTTCAGCAATATCGCTGGCCCGGCAATGTGCGTGAATTACGTAACCTGTGTGAATCACTGTTGTTGTTATTACAGGGAAGAGCCATTGACGAAAGTAATTTGCCAATGCATATAAACTCAACTTGTACAGACAGCGCACCTTTCAAATTGCCGGTCAGTGGTATTAAACTGGATGAGCTGGAAGTTGATCTATTACACCAGGCATTACAGGCCAGTTCAGGAAACAAGTCCCGGGCTGCAAGATTGCTGGGAATTTCCCGTGATGTATTTTTGTATAGACTGAAAAAGTACGCTATATCCGCGTAGTTTTTAATATAAGATTTAGAGTCGGCGTAAACTTCATCGATATAATACGCAATATTCACATCATGGCCAGTTCTGGGCTTGTGAGCTAACCCCAAATATTATTCCCAATAAACTCAAATACACTTATAGAATATTAAGGAAGAAATATATCAATCGTTTAAGATAATGTAGTGACCATTATGAATACTAAAAAGCTACCGGTGTAATACGTTGTTAATTCAGCTATTCCCAGGAGTTATTAATTACTTCTTGCGCGTTTTCCTGTGTGAAAAATCATTAATGTCGCGGACTATTTCACTAAATGGAAAGGACTCGATGCCGCCGTATTCCTGTTCAGCCTGCTGCATAATTTGTAGTACATCTGGCGATGATGCTTCTCCATTTAGCATACGTTGCATTCCCAGTAATCCACCACATCGAATCTTCATTAGCTGCTGGTGTGTTAGTTCATCGTCGTGTGAACTAATACCCAGCACAAAACGTGATTTCTCCTTAAACAGGTCTACCAGTTCATAGCACCCGGCAATGTACTGGTCTGCTTTCAGGCAGGTCATTTTACCAGCACAGCGTTCATCCAGATTAGCCTGTTTGCACTGGCACCAGCCACCGATAATCGGTTTTGAAAAAGGGCAGAGTGTTTTTTTCATAAGTTATGAGAGGTGAAATATTGGAGATGATTTATTATCAGTCATATCTGGTTTTATGTGTACTATTTAAAACTAATCCCGGTGCCCCGGGTAGAATTATTTCTGGTTGATTTTTAGTGATACTTCTCAGGGTACAAAAAAACCCCACTCAATATAGAGGTGGGGTTTTAGTTTTTAACCTGCCAGAAGCGCAGTGTTATCCTGACTTACTCGAGAATAAATGTCATTTCAACACCGGCGACTTCGATTACATCCTCATTATTGAGTGCCTGTGCCTGAGAGCCTATTTGAATGTTATTAACTTTTGGCCGACCACTATTGTCACCACCATCGATGTGGATGAGATAATAACCAGTTGGACGGCGCGTTATGGCTGCAACCTGAACGCCAGGTTTGCCGAGTGTAGTGAGTACTTTTGTTAGTGGGAGTTCCTTGCCACTGTTTGCTCCACTATTCAGGCGAATCAGGGCTTTCTGGTGACTGCTCTTCCCGGAATCAGCCGAAGCGATTTCAGCAACGATCTTGCCCACCGACTGGTCGATGGCTGCACCACCTTCAGTTTCCTGCATGCCGTCGGCATCAGGGTTTATGATCATGGTTTTTTCGAAATCGTTTCCACTGGCAGCATCAGAATTGAGGTAGCGTATTTCGTGCTTACCTACTTTTATCACATCATTGTGAGTTAATGCCTGTTTCTTGATCAGGGATCCGTTCAGGTAAGTGCCATTGGTACTGTTCATATCCTCGATAAAGGAGTCATTCAGAATAGTGAGAATCTTGGCATGATGGCCACTCACCGCGAGGTTATCCAGGTGGATATCATTATCGTCCTTGCGGCCTATAGTCATGGTTTCTTTATCCAATGGAAGCTTTTCTACAACTTCACCATTGAAACTTATTTCTATCGTTGCCATTTTATTACCTGTCATCAATTAGGAGAGTAAATCAAAAAGTCTGGAAAACCAGCCCGAGTTGGCCGGGAATTCCTTAATGACACGTGCCAGCATGACTGACACATTGTCTTTGCCACCATAATCCTTGGCCTGTTTTATGAGTTCCCTGTTCATTTTTTCTAGATTATCCTGGTAGTTTAACTGAATATCCTCTATCAGGTCATCTGCAATCATATCGGTAAGCCCATCCGAACACAGCAGGTAAGTATCATTTACCAGCGCTATATCTTCCAGCAGGTCTACGTCTACATCCGGATTCACGCCAACGGCACGGGTTACGAGGTTCTTGTTGAGGGACTCATTGGCTTCTTTTCGAGTATAGAAGCCGCGGTCTACCAGTTCCTGTAACAAGGTGTGATCCCGTGTCATCTGTTCCAGACGCTTGTCACGCATGCGATATAGACGTGAGTCACCCACATGGGCCACGGTGATGCGATTGTCGTATAGCAGTAGTACCACCACGGTGGTGCCCATGCCTTCGTATTTGGAATTGTTCTGTGCAGCTTCGTATATTTTCAGGTTAGCATGCTTGATAGCTATTTCGATTGCCATACTTTCCAGACTGTAACCGGTATTGTCATCGGTATTTCCTGGAGGAATCTGGGGAAGTGCTTCGCGTAATTCCTGCAGTATGCTGTCGACTGCTATGGCACTGGCGACTTCACCACCCTTATGTCCACCCATACCATCTGCCAGTACCAGCAGGCCGAGTTCATCATCTTTGCCGATGCTATCTTCGTTGTGGTCACGAACCAGGCCTTCGTCGGTGATGCCGGTGATGAGTATCTTATCTTTGAGGCTCATGACTTATGGCGCCTTCTTTTGCTGGGCAATGATCTGCAGGCACTTACGCAGGTCTGCAGCCATCTGTGCGCCAGTTTGATAACGCTTTTCCGGATCCTTGGCGAGTGAGCGATTAATAATCACGCAAACACATCGTGGCAGTTCAGGACGAATGCTGTCCGGTTTAGGATGTACTTCATTGGCAATCTTGTACATCAGTGTCGCCATCGAGTCACCCTGGAATGGCAGGCGACCGGTGACCATCTGGAACATCATTACACCCAGGGAAAAGAGATCCGAACGACCATCGACTTTCTTGCCGGCCAGTTGCTCAGGAGACATATAGGAAGGAGTGCCCAGTACCATACCTGTTTTTGTCTTGCTGGAGTCGGTGATACGGGCGATACCAAAGTCGGTTATTTTCAGCGTATCAGACTCAGGTTCATACATGACATTCGCAGGCTTGATATCCCGGTGTACAACATTCTGTTTGTGGGCATAGGCAAGTGCTTCGGCTGCACGACGAATAATATCCAGCACTCGAGGTACGGGGAGTAAATTATCCGGCTTGCCATACTGCACCATGTCCTTGCCCTTGAGGAACTCCATCGCAATATAGGCCAGGTCATGCTCTTCACCCGCATCATAAATAGTGACGATATTGGGGTGGCTAAGGCGGCCGGCGGTTTCAGCTTCCCGGAAGAAGCGGTCCTTGACGCCCTGCAGTTCATCTTCTTCAAATTCCTGCGACAGGGCCATGGTCTTGATCGCCACAACACGCGAGATTTTCGGGTCCTTACCCAGGTAGACAGCGCCCATGGCGCCCTTGCCGAGCTCTTTTTCAACCTCATAACGGCCCAGCATGGGTTTCTCTACACCTGAGGTGTTGAGAAGCAGGGTTCCTCCCGGAGAACTGGATGCACCACCTCCCAGAATAACGGTCTCTTCCATTGCAGTGGCGCGGCTAATACGTTGCTTGATATCGCGGAACTTGGGATCGATATCTTTCATCACACGGTAAACTGAACCCGCCTTGTTAAATTGCCGTTTGCGCTCAAAATCCAGTGCCAGATTGTAGAGCAGCTCAAGAGTCTCGGGTGATTTTGGCAGTCGACGGAATTTGTCAAAGGCGGCATCCAGCTGGCCCTGGCCCTGTAGTGAAAGGCCTAGCATACGATTAGATTCTGCCGATTCTGCATCCAGTGCCATCTTGCCTTTTTCTGTCGTCAGGTAGCGTTTAGTGGTGAGTAGCAAATGACCGATAATCAGCAGCATGGATGGCATCATCAACTGCAACCAGAGACCGTGTTCGGTCATCAGGATATTATGGGTTACCAGTAACGTGGCCAGTAACAACAGGGTAAAGGTGAATGACACGCCCGCCTTAAGGCGAGGTAGAACGAAAATAATATACAGAGCAAGAAACAGCGTAATACCTGCCAGTGCTGGCGCACTCCACTCAGGCTGAATGAAATAATCTTCGTTGAGGATGCTCGAAACCGAATGTGCCAGTGTGAGTACCGGGGCCATATTCGAATCGATCGGTGTCACCATTGTGTCGCCAACACCAACCGCTGTTGCACCAATGAGCACTATTTTTCCACGGTATTTAGTGGCGGGAATTTTGCCCTGCAATACGTCATAGAAAGAGTCGACCGGAAAAGCACTGCCACCATTACGATCATTATAAAAGAAGGTGTTCATCAGCATTTCATCGCTGGTCTTGATCGATAGCCGCCCTAGTTGCAGGTTATCGCCCAGATTAACGGTTACATCCGAGGGTTTCAGGTTCAGGCTGCGCAGGGCTAGCTGTAATGAAAGCGAAGGATAGAACTGGTTGTAGTAGTCTACGATTAGCGGCTCGGTACGGATACCGCCATCGGAGTCAGGGTAGGCAGATAATGCACCCACGCTATCCGCAACACTGCCGAGTAGCTTTATGGGGTAATACACGTCATTCACGGGAAGCGGCAGCAGGTTATCCGGGTTTTGTGTTGGGTTGTTCTTGATCGTCTTGATCTGGTTGCGTTTGATATAGTCCGGCAGGCTACTATCAGGTTTGCCCATTGGAATACCAATACCCATGTGCATGGCAAGTACCACGTTGCCAGTTTCACGCAGGCTGTCGGCCAGTACCTGGTCAGTATTTAGATTAATTTCAGCCTGCAGCAGTTGCTTGCCAAGTGCTTCCAGGTCATCTTTTAAGGGCGGATTGACATACGTTGTTCGAGACAGGCTGCTGCTGGAATAGAATTCCAGGAGTTGCTGGATATGACGCAGTCCCGGATCGATCTGTGGTTCGAGGAAAAAGGTTGTCTGGCCGATGACCTTGGCGCCACCCTTTTTCAGTATACGGTGCATTTCAGCGTGAATATCACGGGGCCAGGGCCAGCGTCCAATATTGGAAATACTGACATCGTCTATCGCAATGACGGCCACTTTATCACTGGGGACACGTTCGGAAGCTCGCACGCCATAGTCATAGGCGTTGCGCTCCAGATTGTCGAATAAGCCAAATTTACCGAGTGAAACAATAATGATGCATATGGCAAGACCGGCCAGCCAGTCTTTTTTCCAGAATGCCTGATTCATTCATCCC
>JBFHVK010000204.1:0-5180 GCA_041589615.1 Gammaproteobacteria bacterium
GCATGGCACTAAACATCTTACATCGATACTGGCCGACGAGGGGGTTATCATCACCTAGCAGGCTGAAAGTTGAGAGCAGGGTTTTTTGTGCGATGCCGTCCTGAAAATTTCTGTCGCGTTGTAAGATAAATAACAAATACTCAAGGCCTTCTTCATACTGTTGCTGGTGTATCAGCTGGGTAGCCAGCTGGAATCTTGCCAGGCTGTTGGCAGGATCGTTTTCTATCTGTTGCCGGAGTTCTTCGATAGCCGGTGCATTTTCACTCAGTTTTGCAAGTTCTATCTGGTTTAACAGGCTGATCACTTCGGGTTTTTCACGGTCGGAAGGTTTGAGTTTTGCAAGACGTTGTTCTGCGTTTTCGTAGTGTTTCTCTTTTGCTTCTATATGGGCCAGGTCAATCTGTATGCCGGCATGTTCAGGGTCAATTTTTTCGGCTTCAAGCAGGCATGCCGTGGCGCTGTCAAAATCTCCATTCTGTATAAGTTGCATTGCTTCGCTACGCTTGATATCTGCTTCTGTAGTAATGTGTTTTGATATCATTTCTCGAATACGTTCTTCGGGCTGTAATCCATTAAACTGCTCAACTACTTCGCCATTTTTGAAAATAAAAACGGTAGGAATGCTGCGAACCTGAAATTGCTGGCTTAGAGCCTGTTGAGTTTCGCTGTTTACCTTTGCCAGTATAAACTGGCCATTAAACTCACTCACAAGTTTTTCAAGTATCGGGATTAACTGTTTACAGGGCTGGCACCATTCTGCCCAGAAATCTACCAGTACAGGTGCTTTATAGGAGTTTTCAATAACTCCCTGTTGAAAGTTCTGTTCTGTAGCGTCAAAGATAAAATTTGAATCCGTCATGTTTTCGTGTCTCGCTATTCTTTATCTAAGGGAAATAATGTTACACATTCGGTAAACAGGAGAAAAGAATAAATCGTTTTGTCTGGCCATAGCTGCCGACATGCATCGGCATACATAGTCATTTGTTGTGTGTAATTGACTGCCAGTGATGGCAGGTTATCCCTGTTGGCCTGCTGGTGAGTTTTATAATCAATAATCATCACGGTGTCTTTATTAACAATTACCCTGTCTATAACACCATAGGCCGGCTGGTTTTTATGTGTAAAATGTACAGGGCATTCATTGAAAATATGTAAGGCATTTTCAGGCCTGAATATCGACTGCAATGATGGGCTCTGGAAGTTGTTCAGGGCAATCTCCAGCCATGGAGTCGTTTCATCTATGCCTGATAGCCTTAATTCCTGCATGACACGTTGCAGTAAATGTGACTGTTCAAGTTGTGGGTTTTCACAAAGTAATTCGAGCATACGGTGTATTGCAACACCACGAAGTTGAGCGTCGCTATCTGATTCAGCTGATTCTGTCCTGCTTACGATGTAATCCGTTTTGCTAGGTGCAATAAGTGTATCGAGTGGTTTAATATTTTCTAGTCTGTGTTGCAGCGCCGGGTCAATTGTAAATAACTGTTCGTGACGCTCATGGCTTTCCCCTGATACGATTTTTTCTACACTGGATTCCCCGAAAGTATATATCATATGTTCAGATTCACTATCAGTATCACCAGTGAGCTTCTGAAGTGCAGTAAATATTGGCTGGTACCAGTCGATAAATGGTCCCTGTTTTCCACGGCATCCGCTGACAAACAGGTATTGTCGTGCACGTGTAATAGCGACATATAAAAGGTTTGCGTTTTCCTTGCTGCGAATGTCTTTCTGTAGCTGGTTAAGTTGTGAACTTACTGAATCCTGTTTTGCAGATGCCGGCAGTAGTAGAAAGTGCCTGGGCTGTTTTTCTTCTACTGGCCAGTCAATTAAGCTACTTAATGATGAACGGTCGCGGTCTGAAGTAATACTGTCTGCCAGGTAAATAACCGGTGCTTCAAGCCCCTTGCTGGCATGGATTGTCATAATGCGTACACGAGGTTCGCGTGTTTCCATTGGTGCTTCATCCGGTGCATCACTCTGCGTGGTTTTTAAACTGCGCAGATGATGCAGGAAATGCATCAGGCTCGGATATCGACCGCTATCGAGATCCAGCGCCATCTCCAGAAACTGTGTCAGGTTGGCCTGTACACGTCCCTGTAAGGCAGGGGGCGTTGCCCGCTGGTAACGTTCCAGTAAATCGCCTTCATCGAAAATTTTATCGAGCAGGTCGTGCACCGGAATTTTATCTGCAAGTTCTCGCCAGCGAGTGAGTAATATGCTGGCACGGTACAGAGGGTGCTGATCATCAAGCTGTTGTGCAAGTTCAGTTATACGATCCAGCCACAGTGACTGTGTGGTGTGCTGTGCAATAAGTTGCAGGTCATCGTCGCTCGCATTAAACAGTGGAGACTTTAATACCTGTGCGAGTGACAGATTATTAAATGGTGTAAGTAATGTGTCGAGCAGTGCATCCATGTCCTGGATTTCCAGGCAGTCGAGGAAGGTACCACGATTGGTTCCCAGGTAAGCAATACCGGCATCTCGTAACGCTCGTTCATAGTCTGCAACATGGCTGCGTTTTCGAACCAGTATAAAAATATCGTTATAGTTAACCGGGCGATACTGTCCATCTTCACTAACCAGTGTGCTATCAGCAACCAGCTGTTTAATATGCTGTGCAATCTGTTCTGCTTCGAGTTGATGTAGCCCGCTCTGTTCTGCGCGTGGTTGCTTTAACGGGTTGCGGCAATAAATCTCCTCATCCGTTTCTGGCATGTCCTGCTGCTGCCAGACGGGCAGGACTTCGACTCTGCCTGGTAAATTTTGATGATGTGTCTGATGTTCTGAAAATCCTGAAAGTTTATTTGCGAATGCCTCCTGTGAGAACACAGCATTCACGGTATTAATAATGGCGGGCGATGAACGCCAGGATTTATTTAGCGGGAATGCGCGGGCGTTGAGGTTTTGTGCGAGCCAGTCAGATGCCTGTTGCTGCAGTTCGGGTTTGGCACGGCGGAAGCTGTAAATCGACTGCTTTTCATCGCCCACCAGGAAAACACTGCGCGGATGTTCCGATTCTGCTGCGGCCATTTCTTCCAGTAAGGGTAAAATTAACTGCCACTGTGTCGGGTTGGTGTCCTGGAATTCGTCAATCAGTAAGTGTTGTACCTGCTGGTCCAGTTTGTACTGAATCCACAATGCGTTTTCCGAGGCCTGTAACAGTTTATAGCTACGCCACTCCAGGTCGGTAAAATCGAGTAATCGCTGCTGGCGTTTAAGTTGCTGGTAACAGGCTACAAACTTTTCGCCGCAATAATACCAGTGAACATTCAGCTGCCAGCAATACTGTTTGTTTAGCTGGTCTAGCGTTTCGATTATTCTGTTGCTTATAAGGTTCTGTAGCTCGAGGAAACTATCCGTATCATCTTTCAGGCTTTTTCGTAATGCCGCACTGTCTTTTCTGCCCTGTACCAGGGGCGTATTACTCGCAGTGAGGAAGCAGCCACGAATGATTGCAAAGTGTTCTGCATCGCAGGGCTGTTGTACCAGCCAGTTTGCCAGTGTGTCGGCGGCCTGAAGATTTTTCTTGCCGCCGGTCTGTGCCAGTAGTTTTGCGAACTGTGTGATCTGTTCAATGCATCGAGCTGAGAAAAATTCGCGCAGAGGTTCAGAACCCGTTTGGTAACCCAGGGTTGATGCGAGCTGCTGGCTGGCAAATTCCAGTGGATCATCGTGACCATCGGTGTACGCCCACCAGTCGCTACGGTGCTGCAGAAAACTATGAAGTACCTTGTCCAGGCTGAACAGGCTGCCTGCTTGCTGCATCAAGTGCTGCATATGTTGTGCGAGCTCGCCCTGCATATCCAGGGTGGCTTCATTATAGAGTGCATCCCGTGCTTGCTGGATGAGCAGCTCGGAACTCTCCAGTAAATCAAAATTCGGTGGTACATCAGCCTCCAGCGGAAAGCGTGATAGCAGGTCCTGGCAAAATGAATGAAATGTCAGGGTGCGCACCGGATAGTCACAGTACTGGTGGTATTCATAGAGGCGGCGTGCCCTGTCTCTATACTCTTCGCCCAGTTCAAGCTCAGCAAGCAGTTTGTCGAGGTCTGGTTCATCGGCGGTGGCCAGCTCAAACAGGCGTTCCGAGAGGCGTTGCTGCATTTCAGCTGCGGCCTTGCGGGTAAAGGTGAGTGCAAGAATGCTGCCCGGGTCTATGCCTTCTAACAACAGGCGGAGAATACGTGTGACCAGCATATAGGTCTTACCGCTGCCTGCAGAGGCGGTCACGGTGGCGTTAATATAGGGGTTAGCGGCTTGCAGACTCATGCCCATAGCATAAGGATTTATCTAGCAGGATAAAGTGATTTTTTATTAACTGATGATGAAATGTATAAACAGGCCGGAATCATACGGCTTGACGCTATGCCAGTTGATATATATGTGGATTCGTTTTTAAATGCCGCATCATCTCTTTGCGGTTTTGCGCTAACTCTTTTATAGTCCCCTGCATTGATCGATAAGTAAGAGACTATTGAATGAGTTCATACGACGCTTCAGCTATCGAGGTGTTAACCGGCCTCGAGCCGGTGCAGAAACGCCCCGGCATGTATACCGACACCACCCGCCCCAATCACCTGGCCCAGGAAGTGATTGATAATAGTGTGGACGAGGCTGTCGCCGGACATGCCAGCCGAATTCAGGTGGTGCTATACCGTGATGGTTCACTGGGTGTGACCGATGACGGTCGTGGCATGCCAGTGGATATTCACCCCGAAGAAGGTGTGCCGGGGGTTGAGGTTATTCTCACCAAGCTGCACGCCGGGGGTAAATTTTCCAATAAGAATTACCAGTTTTCCGGAGGCCTGCATGGTGTCGGTGTCTCGGTGGTGAATGCTTTATCCTATCGTCTGCAAGCCGAGATTCGCCGTAATGGCAAAACCTATAGCATTGCCTTCGCCCATGGCGACAAGATTGAAGACCTGACTGAAACCGGCACGGTCGGAAAGAAAAATACCGGAACCCATATTCGTTTCTGGCCGGAAGCGAAATATTTCGATACCCCCAAATTCTCAGTGACCCAGCTTAAGCATGTGCTCAGGGCCAAGGCGGTACTCTGCCCCGGTTTGCATGTGACTTTCTTCGAAGAGAAAACCGGTGAAACCCAGGAATGGTATTACGAAGATGGCTTACAGGACTACCTGCTGGAAAGCCTGAAAGACTATGAGCTGCTTCCC
>JBFHVK010000205.1:0-5154 GCA_041589615.1 Gammaproteobacteria bacterium
ATGCCTGCGTCATTCAGGTGAAAGGCTAAAGCATACCTGGCCAGGTTCATTATTAATGAGCTCAAGTTTGTATCCATTCCGCGCGGCTAACTGAGCTGATTGGTATAGTCCAATGCCGTAACCATCCTTCGAAGGTAGTATCTGCTTGAATAGCTGCCCAGTTTTAGATTCGGGTACCGGATTGCCATCATCGCACACACGTATTACAGCTTTGCCATCATGGCAACCAAGTCGTGTGATTATTTCAGTGTCAGGATTGATGCGGCGTTTGTTACGTGCATTTTCCAGCAGGTTTTCCAGTACGGTATCAAACACATCTGTATCAATATCAATATCATCAATGGTTTCAGCTGTAAAATTAATGTCACGACCATGGTAACGGCTTTGTAGTTCCTTCCACCAGGTATCAAGTGCTTTAAAACTCTGGCCAGTATCAGTTTTTGTTTGTAGCTTGTCGAGTGTGTTTTGTAGACGTTGTGTGAGTATGGGTAACTGGCGTTGAATCAGCTGGTGACTTTCATCTGCATCATCCGATGCATGTACGATGCTTGTGAGAGTTTGTAGCGACTGTAAAAGATTCTTTATGTCGTGTGTTAACTTCGAGCCAGTTTCATAGACAGCCTTCAGGTGCGTCTGGTTTTTAAGCGTGATTTCTCTCAACTTGGAATTATAAAAATAACTCATCAGGTGCAGGAGTAGCTGTGCATGAATTTTCAAAGCAGATCCCATAGGGATCAGGCTATAGAGTTCTATATGAACATCACCATCAGTGAAGGTTGTATGGTAACTGGTTTTAATACCGTAGGTTTCTTCATGGTGATTATCTTTCCAGTGAATGCCGCTAACCCATGAAAGAGTGAGCAACTGCTCGATACTGTTATTGAGAAACAGGTCTGGTGTAATTTTTTTATTGTGACTGAGTAGTGCGGTCTGTTTTACCCAGTTTTCAAACGGATTACCTATATTAAGAATATGTTGTTCCCATATCTGGCCGATGCTGGCAATGCCATGACGTGGTAGCCAGATAATACTCACCAGTATAAGAAACAGGCCGATCGAAAGTGCAGTAACCAGCAATGACTGAAGGTAATGTATATGCGAAGTAAAGCTGATAAGGATGCTGGTGATATAAAAACTGAACAGGCCAAAACTGATCAGCAGGCTATGCAGGTAATCAATTTTTACCGAGCGATTTTTTTTGCCTGGCCACAGAATGACAATCACGCAGGCTAGCATCAGGCCGTAGAAAATGATGCTCTCAAGTTCTTTATCCAGTACCTCCAGTGAGAAAAGATCCGGTGTAAGTATCAGGCTGAGCTCCAGGAACAGTATCACCGCGGCCAGCGCATAGATTGATCGCTGCATGCCATTGACCAGTGCACTGCCGCTGGTAAGGCCAATGAGCAGAATAATCCAGATGGCAATAAACCACTTGCCTAGCAGCAGGTAGAGCAGGGTCGTGACCAGCAGTATGGGAAGAAGAGTGCGTAAATGTATCTTCTCGGATGCGTTTAAAGCCGGCTGCCAGAGTAAGAAAAATCCAATATGTGCTAATAGTAAGGATGACAGCAGTGCAACTCCCTGTGTGTAAGGGCTGAGCGCCAGATGCAGTAGCAGTAGCATCAGTCCAAGGTTTGCAAATTCATATTTTGTAATAGCGCTGATATTTACACTGGCAGCTGGCTGGCTCATAGATGTTGAACTTCTGACGACTGTTGATATTTCAACACACGCTAGCCTTAATCTGTTGAAATATCAACAGATTAAACGTGACAAATACAGAATCTGACTGCTAAGTTATTGAAAGATCGGTGCTTAGTGTTATTGGCACAGGCTGTGCAAATATGTCCTCAGATTTAGTGATTGATACAAAAATATCCCTTGGAGATTGAGTTTATGAAAAAACAAGCTGGTTTCACGCTAATAGAAATTGCAATAGTACTGGTCATTATTGGCCTGTTACTGGGTGGTGTTCTGAAAGGTCAGGAGATGATGACGAATGCCAAGATCAAGCGAACTTCGAATGACTATAATGGCATTGCTGCTGCGATGTTCTCATATCTGGATCGCTACAGTGCATTCCCGGGTGATGATCCAAATGCTGCTGCTCGTTGGGGTGGTGCCGTGGTGTCAGGTAATGGTGATGGGCTGATCGCGGGTACAGCTTTCTGTACCACACCTGCGAATGAAAGCTGCCAGGTTTGGGAGCACCTTCGCCAGTCTGGCCTGGTTGCTGGTACAGGTACTAATTTACCGAACCATGCATTCGGTGGTCGCATTGGTGTTGAAGATACAATTTACGGTATCAATGGTAGTGTAATCTGTATGGAGGGTATCCAGGGTAAGGTGGGTGAAATTCTTGATCGTCAGCTGGATGATGGTGATGGCAATGCGGGCGAACTGCAGAACAGTGCGAATACAACGGCATATGCCCAGGATACAAGCTATACAATCTGTAAAAAGCTATAGGCTGAGCCCTTAGGTGATGATTTTAAAGCCCGCTATTGCGGGCTTTTTTTGTTTTTTATTTTGGTGATGCGGGTTGGCTTGATTGTTTCAAGCTCTATACCTAACCATGTGAGTTTATTTTAGTAGTTCGCCAGCTGGTGGCTTACATCTTATTACTCAGTGAATATTGAAGTTTAGAGCTTGATATAAACAAAATACTGAAACCTGTTTGGTATATCCAGCCATCAGAGACAGGCCTGCCCATACGTGATGAGATGACACAGAAGCATTAGAAACAGTGTAAGCGCAAAATTAATTTCTGTGGTATCACAACAGGGAACAGAGCATAAAAAGTGATGGCCTGTCCCCGAGTGAGAGTGGTCAGGAAGCTAAAGCCGGCATCAGATGTCGGCCTGCAGCTATTCCATCTCCAGTTCCTTGATTTTACGGGTAAGGGTATTTCGACCCCAGCCCAGTAATTTAGCCGCTTCCTGCCGACGGCCATTGGTTTTTGCCAGGGCTGCCGTAATTAAAATTCGCTCGAAGCGTGGCTGAGCATCGCTGAGAATATCGTCCTTACCCATTTTTAACTGGGTTTCTGCCCAGTTTTGCAGGCCTTCTTCCCAGCTACGGCTGGGTTGTCCCGAAGGTTCTGCATTGTCCGGGAACAGTTCAGGAGGCAGGTCAGACATGTGGACTTCACGACTGGACGCCATGACCGTAATCCAGCGACAGCTATTTTCCAGCTGGCGTACATTACCTGGCCAGTCGAGGCTGGACAGGTAATCCTCTACTTCAGGCAGCAGGATCTTAGGTTCAACCTGAATTTCCTCTGCCGCCTGATTTAGAAATAGCTGTAGCAGGGCAGGGATATCTTCCTTACGTTCGCGTAGGGGGGGGATATGTATACGAATAACATTCAGGCGATGAAACAGGTCTTCACGAAACAGACCCTGTTTCACGCGTTGTTCGAGATCCTGGTGTGTTGCCGTTATGATACGTACATTCGCCTTGATAGGTGTGTGTCCACCCACTCGATAAAACTGACCATCTGCGAGTACACGCAGTAAGCGGGTTTGCAGGTCGGCGGGCATGTCGCCTATTTCATCGAGGAACAGTGTGCCGCCATCGGCCTGTTCGAAACGGCCCCGGCGTTGCGCGGTGGCGCCGGTAAAGGCGCCTCGCTCATGGCCAAATAATTCTGATTCGAGCAGGTCTTTTGGAATCGCTGCGGTATTAATTGCGATAAAGGGGCGATCAGCACGTGGGCTGTGTTTGTGTAGCGCGCTGGCCACCAGCTCCTTACCTGTGCCGGATTCACCATTAATAAGCACCGTAATATTCGATTTGGAAAGCCGGCCAATAGCACGAAATACTTCCTGCATGGCAGGTGCTTCACCAATAATATCTGGAGAGTCGAGCTGCTGCCTGCTTCCCTTGTCGGCATATTCATCACTCTTTTTGCAGGCCCGGTTGGCCAGGTCTACCGCTTCATCGATATCGAAGGGCTTTGGCAGATACTCAAATGCACCTCCCTGGTAGGCCGATACCGCGCTATCCAGGTCAGAGTGTGCCGTCATAATGATGGTTGGTATTTCTGGGTGCTGTTCATTGAGGATCTTCAGGAAATCGAGCCCATCCATGCCAGGCATACGAATATCCGTAATAATGGCATCTGGCCTGGAGCTACCCAGGTGTTCCAGTGCGGCATCTGCAGTTTCAAAACTGCTGACTAGCAGGCCTGCCGATTTAAGGGCTTTTTCAAGTACCCAGCGAATGGAAGGGTCATCATCAATTATCCATATGTGATGTTCAGCCATTTGCAGTCTCCAGAGGTAAGTAAATGGTAAAAACGGTTTTACCCGGACGGCTGTTCATCTTGATCAGGCCGTCGTGTTGATTAATAAGTGACTGGGCTATCGATAACCCAAGCCCCGTGCCTTCGGCCCTGCCTGTAACCATCGGGTAGAAAATCTGATCCTGTAGTTCTGCAGGTATGCCCGGGCCGTTATCGATAATTTCAGTTTGAAGCACCAGTCGGTGATGCGTGTGGCCAATGGTGAAATGTCTTTGTGGTCTTGTCCTCAGGGTTATCTCACCATTGCCTTCGAGTGCATTTACTGCGTTGCGTGCAATATTCAGTATCGCCTGAATCATCATGTCAGGATCGGCCATGATGTCTGGCAGGCTGGGGTCATAATCCAGTTTGAAGAAAATGTGTTCATCTTCTGTCTGCTCAACCTGTAGTAACTGGCGTACATGCTCCAGTATCTGGTGAATATTCACATTGCGCTTTTTCGGTACATTGTTGGGCCCCAGCATACGGTCAACCAGTGACTGCAGACGATCGGCTTCACCGATAATAATCTGTGTGTATTCCTTCAGGCTTTGCTCGGGTAATTCACGTTCGAGTAGTTGTGCTGCCCCGCGCAGACCACCGAGAGGATTTTTGATTTCATGTGCCATGCCCCGAACCAGGTTGCGCGTGGCTGTTTGCTCGCTTAGCAGCTTCTCTTCCCGGGCAATGCGGATATGACGGTCCATATGCGATATTTCCAGCATTAGTTGTACCTGCTGATTAGGTCGCAGTATGGGGTTGAGTACATAATCAATAATAATTTCTCGTCCATCGGGTAATCTGAAGCAGGCCTCATATTCGGATACCGGATGTTTGTCATCTATTGCCTGCAATAAACGGTTTTTAAA
>JBFHVK010000206.1:0-5147 GCA_041589615.1 Gammaproteobacteria bacterium
CACCCAGGATGCGGCGGTTGAGCTGAGTGGACAGTTAAAGACCGTAGCGGTCAGCCTGATGAAAATATCCAATGACCTGCGCTGGATGAATTCAGGGCCTCTGGCGGGCCTGGGTGAAATCGCGTTGCCTGCGCTCCAGCCTGGAAGCAGTATTATGCCCGGTAAGGTGAACCCCGTGATTCCCGAGTCGATGGCGATGGTGTGCGCACAGGTGATCGGCAATGATGCGACGATTACGGTGGCGGGGCAGTCGGGCAACTTCCAGCTCAATGTGATGCTGCCGGTGATTGCCTATAATCTACTACAAAGTATTGAAATTCTGGCTAACGGTTCACGTATGCTGGCGGACAGTGCGATAAAGGGCTTTACTGTAAACCAGCAGAACATTGAGGCAGCACTGGGTAAAAATCCGATACTGGTGACAGCACTCAACCCGGTTATCGGTTATGAGTTAGGTGCGAAAATTGCCAAGACAGCATATGCTGATGGTCGAGCAGTCATTGATGTTGCAGAAGAGATGACAGATTTATCGCGAGAAGAACTGGAAAAACTTCTCTCACCACAAAAACTGACGCAGGGCGGAATTACCCGTTAATCATAATCTGGTGTGAATGCACCTAATAAGCAGTAACTGAATGAGTGCACTAAAAAACTTCCTTGCAATAGTGGGTGTATTAAGCCTGATTTTATATGTGATTGCAGCAATTAAAATACAGTCAGTCGTTAACAGGATTGATACCTTTGACGAACGCGCCATTGATATTTATAGCCAGTTTATAGAGAAGGTATATGAAACGGGTTCAGCCGTTGATGCCATGGTATACAAAGTTGCTGTTAAAGAAGGACTGAATGCCGAAGATGTCGATACCGCAATTATATCAATAGCCAGTGAGCTGAATATAAAAAATGTAGGTGAGTTAAAGTTATCGAAACAGGTTGAGGCAATCTCCGGTAAACCCTATCGGTATGTAAAAATTTACCTGTTATGTAATGCTATGACAGCCGCAAGCATACTCAACTACAACGATGCCTTCGCCAGTATATTACCCTGTCGTATTTCACTCATTGAAGATGAACAGGGAAAATTATGGATTTATACGCTGGATCTGGATTTGATGATTCATGGAGGTAAACCCATACCACCCGCATTAAAGGCAGAGGCATTAAAGGTGCGGGATACGCTGAACCAGATTATGCATAGAGCAGCCGAAGGTGAGTTTTAGTCGCAACGATTGTTAGTAGTTGTTACCTGACAATAATTTAATTCGTCCAGTGACGATGTGGAGATCAGTTGATGGATAAAATGTTATCCAGAATTGAAATGCTGAATGATATTGGTATTGCATTATCGGCTGAAAAAAACAGCGAGAAAATTCTTGAGTTAATTCTTGAGGGTGCAAAGAAACTCACCAATGCAGATGGTGGTACCTTGTACATAATGAATGACCAGGATGAGCTGGTATTTGAAATTGTCTCTACTGACTCTCTGAATATACATATGGGTGGCACATCCGGCCATGTGATTGAGTTTCAGCCATTGCCTCTGCACCTGGAAGGTCAGGATAATTTATCAATGGTGGTTACTAGCGCAGTTGTAAATGATGAAGCCATTAATATATCCGATGCCTATGATGCAGCTGGTTATGATTTTAGTGGTACACGTAAATTTGATGAAACAACCGGCTATCGTACCAAGTCTATCCTGACTATCCCGATGAAGGATCATAAGGGCGATACGATAGGTGTACTGCAGCTTATTAATTCTATTGATAGTGATACTGGCAAGGTAATAGATTTCTCTCACGAGGATCAGAAGCTGGCTGAATCACTGGCGTCACAGGCTGCTGTCGCACTTACGAATAAACGCCTGATTGATGAACAGAAGGCATTATTTGAAGCCTTTATAAAACTCATTGCAACCGCGATAGATGAAAAATCTCCATATACGGGAGGGCATTGTAAGCGCCTGCCTGAACTCACCATGATGATCGCCGAAGCCTGTCATAATGATAATAGTGGTGGGCTAAAAGATTTTGAAATGACAGAAAAAGATCGTTATGAATTAATGATCGCCGGCTGGCTACATGATTGCGGTAAAGTTACCACACCAGAATATGTTATAGACAAGTCTACCAAGCTGGAAACAATTTATGATCGTATCCATACGGTAAATGCACGTTTTGAAATACTCAGGCGTGATGCAAAGATCAAAATGCTGGAGACCCAGCTGCAGGCCAGGGAAAATAATGACCAGCAGGCCTTCGATCATGCGTATGATAACTACCAGCAAACACTCAGGCAACTTGATGATGATAAGGCCTTTATCGCAACTGCAAATGTGGGTGGTGAATATATGGCCGAAGATAAACAGCAGCGGGTGAAAAAAATTGCCAGTTATAAAATTGATAGTGGTGAAGGGGCGTTAATAAATTTTCTCGATGATGATGAGGTTAAAAACCTGATTATTCCTAAAGGAACGCTTACAGAGGAGGAGCGTCAGGTTATAAATAATCACATTGTTGTCACTATAAAAATGCTCGATCAGCTTCCATTTCCAAAGCATCTTGAAAATGTTCCTGAGTATGCCGGTGGACACCATGAACGCATGGATGGCAGGGGGTATCCTAAAGGCCTGAAGCGTGAAGACATGTCATGGCAGGCAAGAATGATGGGTATTGCTGATATATTTGAAGCCCTTACTGCGCGTGACAGACCCTATAAGGATGGAAAAAAATTAAGTGTGTGCCTGGATATACTTGGAAAAATGAAACAGGATAATCATATCGATCCGGAAATTTTTGAAATTTTTGTGCGTGATAAAGTGTACCTGCAATATGCTAAAGAGTTTTTACCGGCTGAGCAGATTGATGAGGTAGATCATAGCCAGATACCCGGGTATGGTAAGGCGTTATAGAAGCAATACTGATTATATGAAAATGATTATTCAAAGATGAGATGTTAATTAACCATTGCTACGTTTGTTTTCCGGAACACTACTAATCCCATCTTGTAAAATTGATGTTGTATAACCTCTTTCATTCAGCAGGAATGATGCAGCAGAACTTCGCCTGCCAGTATCACAGTAAACAATATACGATTTTTTATTGTCCAGGCTGTCCAGTTTCATACGTAGGAATATAAGTGGTATATGGATGTCGCCCTTAATAGCATTTGCCTGGTGTTCGGCAGGTAGTCGAACATCCAGCCACTCGGCGCCTGCTTCAATCATTTTTTCAGCGTCTGCAAAATTTACCCAGTCGAGCAATGGCTCATTAAGTAAATCAATAAAATCATTTTTTGAAAGTCGGCTAACCAGGCCGTTGGTGAGCATGGTGACGGTGGCATTTCGCTTGTCATCTGAGATCAATGCTTCTTCACCAAAGGTGTCACCATCCTTGAGTTCTGCGAGTTTAATGCCTTTGGGCTGATTAGGCATGGCGCGTGTAACCAGCGCGCGAC
Source organism: Gammaproteobacteria bacterium (assembly GCA_041589615.1). Classification (GTDB taxonomy): domain Bacteria; phylum Pseudomonadota; class Gammaproteobacteria; order SZUA-229; family SZUA-229; genus SZUA-229. The sequence goes on from JBFHVK010000206.1 coordinate 3,460, forward strand.
CTTTCTTTATGATATAGAAATAGTCACCATCATCGTTCTGGTTCACGATAACTTCACCGGCTTTTACCGGTACCGATTCCATGCGCATAAAGATGGCCTGGATATTCGCAGGAGGGATGCGATGGAATGCCTGGGTCTGGAGAATACGTGACATCCAGTCATCATCACCACTACTGCCACCGACACCAATTTCATCTACCTGGTAGCTGCCAGTCTGGTCCCAGGTAAGCATGACATCGATTAGATTGCCATCTATCTTGAAGTAGTAACATTCAGTTTTGGCTTTAGCGGTAACGGTTCTTGGAATGATGTGTGCAATGGCATTAAAGCTGTCGGGTGTGCCACCTTTTATGGTTTTTAGTACACCGGAATTTCCTATCAGGTCGATCTCACCTTTGAACAGGTAATATTGATATGGATCGGTATCTCCCTTTTTGAATAGCGTGTCACCCGCCGCGAGCTGTTCCATTTGTAGCTGTTTGAGGATTTCCTGAAGGTTGTCAGGATTCAACGCATTAAGTGGTTGAAATCGTTCCAGTAGGGCGAGATCAATCATTTCACTCATGTATAAACCTTTGTCATTCTTCTGTAACTACCGGGGAAGGGTATCTGCTATTAGATAAAATAGTAGCTGCAAAACCAATATTCGTACAGTGATGAGGATGAATAAGCGTTACCGGCGAATACTAGCCTTCGCCGGTTTGTCGTGTCACATCAACGTATAGTTTGATTGTCTGGCCGGGTTGCAGGTATTTGCTTGTGAAGCTGTTCCAGCGCTTTAGATCATTTACAGCGACATTGAATTTTTGCGCAATACCGTACAAAGAGTCGCCATTGCGCACCCGATAGGAGATACGCTGGATGGTGTTCGCACCCATATTGGCAGATGCCCGCCCTGTACTGGCCGCTTTTGTCCAGATGACCAGTTTCTGCCCCTCACGAAGCGGGTCTCGAATAGCCATGCCATTCCAGCGGGCTATGCTATGTGAATTAACCTTGTACTGGCGTGACAGGTCCCAGAAGGTGTCACCTGGCTTTACGATATGAGTGACCTTGTGTCCCTTGCGGCGAATATTCTGCAGTGTTTTCTTACGCTGGTAGGCCGTGAGATTGTAATCTGACAATTTGCGACTGGATACCGGAATGACCAGGTATTTGCCTGCGCGAATATTGTTGCTGCGCAGGTTATTCAGTCGTTTCAGGCTGGTAACTGACACCGAATAACGATCCGCGATATGGCTAAGCGTCTGGCCTTCTGCGATCTTATGGCGTTTCCATTTAATGCGTTCTGATTTGGGTAGTTCGGCCAGGTTTTGCGTGAAAGTATCCACCTTATCCACGGGTATGAGCAGACGATGTGGGCCATAAGGAGCCGTTGCCCAGTGATTAAAGGCCGGGTTCAGGCGATAAAGTTCATCCAGTTCGATTTCCGCCAGTTCGGCAGCCATGGCAAGATCCAGCTGTGCCTTGATATCGACGGCTTCAAAGTGAGGGATGTCTTCAACACAGTTGAGGGTAATGCCATAATTCTCAGGCGATCTCACCAGGCGCTTTAATGCCAGAAGCTTAGGCACATAAGCCTGGGTTTCTTTAGGTAGTTTCAGGTTCCAGAAGTCGGTTGATTTACCACGTTTCTTATTCTTACGTATCGCGCGGCGTACGGTGCCTGAACCCGAATTATAGGCGGC
>JBFHVK010000207.1:0-5122 GCA_041589615.1 Gammaproteobacteria bacterium
CGATTGAAGATCTGGCACAGCTGATTCACGATCTGAAAAATGCAAATCGTGAAGCGCGTATCTCGGTAAAACTGGTGGCAGAAAACGGTGTGGGCACAATCGCATCGGGCGTAACCAAAGCGCATGCTGATCACATTGTTATTGCGGGTCACGATGGTGGTACAGGTGCATCACCGATTACGTCTATCAAACATGCCGGCCTGCCATGGGAACTGGGCGTTGCAGAAACTCACCAGACACTGGTGATGAATGATTTGCGATCACGCGTTGTTATCCAGACAGATGGGCAGATGAAAACCGGCCGTGATGTGGCAATTGCAGCTCTGTTAGGCGCAGAAGAATATGGTTTTGCAACGGCCCCACTGATTACACTGGGCTGTGTGATGATGCGTAAGTGTCACCTCAATACCTGTCCTGTTGGTATTGCCACTCAGGACAAGGAACTGCGTAAGAAGTTTAAAGGCAAGCCTGAACATGTAGTGAACTACCTGTTTATGGTAGCTGAGGAATTACGCCAGATTATGGCCGAACTTGGTTTCCGCACCATCAACCAGATGATTGGTCGTGTTGACTGTCTGCAACAGGCAACCAACTCAGAGCACTGGAAGCAAAGTGGTATCGACCTGAGCATGCTGCTGACGCCTGCACAAAAACCACATGCAAACGTTGAAGTGCACCAGACTATCAAGCAGGACCATGGCCTGGAAGACGCCCTGGATAACCAGCTAATTGAACTTGCAAAAGATGCGCTTGAGAATGGCAACAAAGTAGATATCGATTTACCTGTTATTAACATCAATCGTGTTGTCGGTACCATGCTGTCAAACGAAGTTGCCAAAAAATATGGTTCTGAAATGCTGCCTGATGGCACGATTAATATCAAACTCACCGGCTCTGCTGGTCAGTCACTGGGCGCATTCCTGGCAAAAGGCATCACCATCGAAGTTGAAGGCGATGCCAACGACTATGTCGGCAAGGGACTGAGTGGAGGTCGCGTTATTGTGGCCCCCCCCAGGAACAGCACCTTTGTTGCTGAAGAAAATATTATTGTCGGTAATGTTTGCCTGTATGGCGCAACTTCGGGTGAAGCCTACTTTAGAGGTATTGCAGCAGAACGTTTCTGTGTGCGTAACTCCGGTGCTTCTGCGGTTGTTGAAGGTATCGGTGATCATGGTTGTGAATACATGACTGGCGGTCGCGCAGTTGTACTGGGCCCTGTTGGCCGCAACTTTGCTGCCGGCATGAGCGGTGGTGTTGCCTATATCTGGGATCACCAGGGCGACCTTAGCACACGCTGTAATATGGGCATGGTTGAACTTGAAACTGTTTCTGCTGAAGAAGATATCACAGAACTGAAAACGCTAATTGAAAACCACCTGAAGTTTACAGGTTCTACTGTTGCCGAGCGCTTACTGAAAGACTGGGACGGCGCATTAAGCCAGTTTGTTAAGGTTATGCCAACCGATTACAAACGTGTACTGGAAGAACAGAAGAAAAAGGCTAACGCCGCTTAAAGATTTAAAAGCAATTTATCCGCAAATGAACGCGAATAAACGCTAATGAAATCAGAAGCATTAATTTAAGTTTATGTGCGCCTCTGGCGCACAAACAAAATAACATTGGCGTTGTTTGCGTTTATTTGCGGACAGCAATGCTTTTACGAAAGGTTATTTAAACAATGGGCAAAGTAACAGGTTTTAAAGAATTCGAACGCAAGACTGCACCATATCGTGATGCAGGCGAACGCCTGAAGGACTTTAAGGAAATTTATACTGAACATAACGACGAGCACCTGCAAACCCAGGGCGCACGTTGTATGGATTGCGGTATTCCTTTCTGCCAGTCTGATACCGGTTGCCCGGTGGATAACCTGATTCCCGAGTGGAATGACCTTGTCTACAATGGTCGCTGGGAAGATGCGAATGCACGTTTGCATCACACCAATAATTTCCCCGAGTTTACGGGTCGCGTTTGTCCTGCGCCTTGTGAAGGCTCATGTGTACTTGGCGTTATTGAACCTGCTGTGACTATTAAAAACATTGAGTGCGCCATTGTCGATCGCGCATTCGACGAGGGCTGGATTAAGGCTGACGTGCCACAGACTCGATCAGGCAAAAAAGTAGCCGTAGTTGGCTCAGGCCCTGCCGGACTAGCCGCAGCACAGGAACTTAATCGCGCGGGCCATACCGTAACTGTTTACGAACGCGCTGATAGAATTGGTGGCCTGCTGATGTATGGCATTCCCAATATGAAACTTGAGAAAGCCATTGTCGATCGTCGTGTTGACCTGATGCGTGAAGAAGGCATCGAGTTTGTTACCAATGCAAATGTTGGTGAAAACATCGATGCTAAAGATCTAATGAATAATAGCGATGCATTATTGCTGGCAACGGGTGCAACAACTCCTCGTGATCTGCCTGTAGAAGGACGTGACCTTGCAGGCGTTCACTTCGCTATGGATTTTCTCACCGCAAATACAAAAAGTCTGCTCGATTCACAACTTGAAGATGGTAACTATATCAGTGCCAAAGACAAGCACGTTGTTGTTATTGGTGGTGGCGACACAGGCACAGACTGTATTGGCACATCTCTTCGTCATGGCTGCAAATCGGTTGTTAATTTTGAATTAATGCCTACGCCTCCAGCAGAACGCGCAGAAAATAATCCATGGCCTGCCTGGCCACATATTTATCGTGTTGATTACGGTCACGAAGAAGCTACTAAAGTACAGGGTAAAGACCCTCGCACTTACTGCATATTAAGCAAGGGCTTCACTGGTGATGATGGCAAGGTAAGCAGTGTCACCACCGTTGATGTCGAATGGATTAGCGACGAAGAAACTGGCCAGTGGAAGATGCAGGAAATTGCCGGATCTGAAAAAGAATGGCAGGCAGATCTTGTATTACTGGCAATGGGTTTTCTTGGTCCCGAGCATTATGTAAGTGATGCACTGGGTATTGAATATGATCAACGTTCAAACTACCAGGCCGAATACGGCAAATATGCCACTAGCATAAAAGGCGTATACGCTGCAGGTGACTGTCGCCGTGGCCAGTCCCTGGTAGTGTGGGGCATTAATGAAGGACGTGAAGCTGCTGCAGAAATTGATCGTTTTCTCGCTGAGTAACGCTTTAGTCCGCAAATGAACACACGCAATTGTACAGGACTATTTGAATACACTGGAAATGTGCCACCGAAGGGCGGAGTGCAGGGATGCACGGATTAATTAACCGAGAATTATATTTACGTGCCTATCCACGATATATACATAGCGCGTTTACTCGTCAATCACTCAATGCTTTCACAATGCACACATGTATTTAACGAAAGTAGCCATTAAGTTTAAGCCCGCTTTAAACGAGTTAACATACTCTCAACTCATCGTACATTCACATAATCTAATTTATATATTTTCATTAGCGTTTATTTGCGTGCATTTACGGAAAACCATGCTTTTTAGGGCATAATAAAGACATGGCCGGCCGAATCCCCCAGCAATTTATTGATGACCTGATCAACAAAGCCGATATTGTTGATGTTGTCGACTCACGCGTTGCCTTAAAAAAACGCGGCAAGGAATACATTGCCTGTTGCCCATTCCATAATGAAAAATCTCCTTCCTTTACAGTAAGCCAGAGCAAGCAGTTTTATCACTGCTTTGGATGCGGCGCACACGGTACTGCACTCGGCTTCATTATGGAATATGAACGCCTCGATTTTATAGATGCTGTAGAGACGCTGGCCGCCGAGTATCATATGGATGTACCCCGCGAACAGGGCAATTTTGATCGTCAGCAGGATGACAGAAAACCTGTTTATGAAATTCTGGAAAAAGCAGCCCAAAGTTATGCAGCTGAGTTAAAAAAAACACCTCGTGCAATCGACTATCTCAAACAACGCGGACTAAGTGGTGAAATTGCAAAAACATTCCAGCTTGGCTATGCACCTGATAGCTGGGATTTTATTCTGTCTCAACATGCAAACAATGATTCTGACAGAGCAGCATGCCTCAAGGCTGGCCTGAGCATAGAGAAAAACCCGCAGAAACATTATGATCGTTTTCGTGACCGAATCATGTTTCCAATACGAGATCGTCGAGGTCGCACCATAGGTTTTGGCGGCCGCATTCTTGATAAGGGTGAACCTAAATACCTCAACTCACCCGAGACACCTGTTTTTCATAAAGGCGAAGAGCTTTATGGTTTATACGAGGCCAGGCAGGCAGTTAAAGATTTACAACGCATTATTATCGTAGAGGGTTATATGGATGTTGTCGCTCTCGCACAGCACGGCATACCTTATGCAGTTGCCACGCTGGGTACTGCAACTTCCCGTGAGCAAATTGGCAAGCTTTTCAGGATCGTTCCCGAACTGGTATTTTGTTACGATGGTGATGCTGCTGGCAAGAAAGCAGCCTGGCGAGCATTAGAGAACTCATTGCCTGTTTTGCATGATGGCGTACAGGCTCGTTTTCTTTTTTTACCCGATGGCGAAGACCCGGACACCCTGGTCAGGAAAGAAGGCCAGGAAGCTTTTGAACAACGCCTCAAACAGGCTACGCCCTTATCCGACTTTATGCTTAATCATCTGGCAGAGCCACTCGACTTATCTTCAGCCGATGGCAGGGCCAGACTATCAGAACAGGCAAAACCTCTCATCTCTAAAATATCTGATGGTGTTTTCAAAGACCTGCTTTTCAATCAGCTCTCTGGCATGATTGGCCTTTCAAGCCAGAACTTGCAACACCACATTCCAAGTGAACACAGCTCACAACCCGTATCATCACCATCAACACCCGCCCTGAAAAAACACCAGGTAAGCATGACACCCACCCGCCTGGTACTAGCGCTATTAATACAATATCCAGAGCTCGCACGTCAGCGTGAGATACCAGAGCAATTACGTCACTCAGATATGCCTGGCCTGGGATTACTCATACAGCTTTACGATACCATTCTTAGTACAGACACACCCTCACCTTCCGTTTTACTCGAGCGCTGGCGCGGCTCAAGTGATGAACCCATCATCATCAAACTGATGCAGTGGGATATCCCCGGTGCCAGTAAACTCGACCAGCAACTCAAGCTTCTAGATGATGCTATCTCCAAGCTTATGCAGAAAC
>JBFHVK010000208.1:0-5093 GCA_041589615.1 Gammaproteobacteria bacterium
TAACAAAATAATAATTGCATCGAATAACATATATCAATAAATCAGCTGTTTAGCTGTTTACTCCATCGTCTGGGTGACCTGATTAATATTTGGTTTAATAAGGCGAGATTTTGCAATCTATCTCATCTCATAATCTTGAGAGGCGACTGTCTTGGTATATGCCTCATATAAATCCAGCTAATAAATAGTATTAGCGAGATAGAAATAACTGGTCCTGCAAGCCATAGTATATAATGTGCTTGAAAATCCAGTTCAAATATCTGCTCGTACAGTAGTAACGAGATAATTTCCGTGCCTATTATAGCTAGAATACCGGAAAAAAGCCCGAGCAATATAAACTCTGAAAACAGGGCGCGACGTAAGTAACTGCTGCTGGCTCCCAGTGTTCGCATAATAATGGCATTTTGATTGCGATGATCCATGCTAGATTGCATGGAAGCGATTAATACCATTGTCCCTGCCATTAATACAAAAAGCATTACATATTCTATAGCCAATGAAACCTGCTGCATTATAGAGCGAACCTGTTGCATAATCTCATCAATTTCGAGTACGGTTAATGTTGGAAATTCTTTAACCAGCTGATTGAGTATATTTTTTCTTTCCTTCTCGATATAAAAGCTACTGATATATGTAGCTGGAAACTGTTCTATGCTACCTGGTGGGAAAAGGATATAGAAATTAGGCTGAAATGATTCCCATTGTACTGATCGAATACTGCGAATCGTTACATCAATCGATCTGTCAGCAATTAAGAAACTTAATTTATCACCAATATCGACTTGCAAGCGTCGAGCAAGACCTTTTTCAATTGATATGTATTGTTTTCCCGTATCATTTTCATCCCACCATTTACCCTTAATCAGGCTGTTATTCTTCTGTAGGACATTACTCCAGGATAAATTTAGTTCTCTTTTCAGTGATTCATCCAGTTGTCTTTTATCTGTAGAATCATCGCTGATAGATATATCATTTATATGTGTGATTCGTCCTCTTACCATAGGATAGAGTCCCTCACTATTTATTGATTTTTCGTGAAAAAAACTATTAACTTTATCTGTTTCATATGACTGTATATTAATAACAAAATGGTTTGGTGCGTCATCTGGTAATTGTGCCTGCCAACGATCAAAAAGATCAGTTCGAATAAGATATATTGTCATCAATATCAATAATGAAAGTCCAAATACAAGTATCTGAAGCTGGTTTTCTCTTTTATAACGGATTATCTGCTGTAAGCCTGTTTTCCATGGGCCTTTCAGAATGGGTATTAGAAAACTGCTTATCTTTGTCATTATCGATGTAATTACAAATAATATAATAATACAGCTGAGAGTTCCCAGAAGTACTAATAAGGTAAGTACCAGATGGCCTGATTGCCACCACATCAATAGAATTACGGCTAATGTGGCTAAGCCATAAACAATCCATGCACTAATATTCAGAGGAGATATATCATTACGCAAGACGCGTAGAGGTGATACCTGCCTTAGCCTCATAATTGTCGGGTAGCTGAATCCTCCCAGGGTGATAAAACCGGATAAAAAACCGACAATCAGCGGGTACAGGCTGGGTGAGGGCAGTTCCCTGACAAACAGATCACTGAGTATGTATACCAGTCCCTGTTGTGCAAGATAACCAAACAATATACCAATTAATGAAGCAAGTGATCCAAGTGCAATCAGTTGTATGGCAAAAATTTTCATTATGGACGTTTGAGTCGCACCCATACAACGCATTAGTGCAACCTGATCAAAATGGCGTTGGCCATAGCGATTGGCTGCCATTGCAATGGCGATCCCTGAAAGCATAACACTCAGCATAGATGCAAGTGAAAGGTATTGATCTGCCTTTTGCATTGCAGAACTAATTGCTTCAGAGTTTTCTGTACCACCAATAAGGCTTTGTGTTGAGGTGAGTTTGGGTGTTAACCATTTTTCAAAACGCTGCCTGTTTTCCTGTTTACCAGCAAAACTGTTCAGGTAATTAACACGACTACCAGGTTGTACAATTCCAGTATTGATAACATCCTGTATATTCATCAATACGCGAGGCGCAACAGCAATAAGACTACTGTTCTCTCCTGGATCCTGCTTCAATACAGCAGTTACTTTAAGTTTTATCTGACCAATTTCCACTAACTGGTTAAGGGTGATGCCCAGTGAGCTAAAAAGGCGTGGAGCTAGCCAGACTTCACCTGGTGCAGGCCCATGCGATACAAGCATGTCATTACCATAGAGTGTATGGGCAATTTTTACCTGGCTTAGTAATGGGTAATATTTATCGACAGCTTTTATGTGTGCGAGCTGAAATTCATCTCCAACACTGATCACACTCGCAAAGCTTATGGCTTCACTACTACGCAAACCGAATTCATTTGCCTTAAATATAATAGACTGATCTATAACTCGTGAACTTTTAACAAGCAGATCAGCGCCGAGAAACTGTCCAGCCTGATCAGTCATTGAGTGTTCAATACGATTTGTAAAAACACCAATAGATGTCATGCTTGCAACGGCAATGACCAGTGCTAATAGAAGGACCTTTAATTCGCCGGCATTCCAGTCTCTTAATAACAGGCGAATAGCAAGCATAGTGTGTTCAGGCATTCGCTAATTTTCCGTTTTCGAGTTTCAGTCGACGTTGGCATCTGTTTGCAAGTGTTTCATCATGAGTCACTATAACGAGAGTTGTTCCTTGCTCTTTATTAATTTCAAATAGCAGCTCAATTATCTGCTGGCCAGTCTGTTTATCAAGGTTACCCGTTGGCTCATCAGCAAATACCAGATCTGGCTGGGTAATGAATGCCCTGGCGATTGCCACACGCTGCTGTTCACCACCAGAAAGCTGTTTTGGGTAGTGATTTAATCGATTAGTCAGGCCAACCCGTTCCAGCAGACTCAAGGCCTGTATTCCTGCTTTATCTGATGACTGTAATTCAAGGGGTAGCATGACGTTTTCAAGTGCTGTAAGGCCCGGTAGTAATTGAAATGACTGGAATACGAAACCAACCATGGAAGAGCGTAGGGCGGCTCTTCCATCTTCATCCAGCTGATTCAGGTCTGTGCCGTTAATGGCAATTTGGCCGCTACTCGCCTGATCAAGCCCTGCGAGCAGACCAAGTAGTGTGGACTTTCCCGAGCCGGAAGCACCGATAATCGCCAGTGTCTCAGCAGACTTGATTTCAAGATCAACTCCGGTCAGGATATCAATGACACCGTCTTCCTGAGTATTCAGGGAGGGCACCTGCTTGGTTAGATTTTTTACAGATATTATAGATTCAGGTAGAGACATGATTCGATCGTTACTTGTTACACTGTTATTATTAAGCTCATCTTTGCATGCTGTGAATGCAAATTCAAATATTAAAACAATTCTGGTATTAGGTGATAGTTTAAGTGCTGCTTATGGAATAAATATAGATTATGGCTGGGTGAGCCTGCTTCAAAACAGGCTGACTCAGGAAAAGCAGCCATACAGGGTCATCAATGCAAGTATTAGTGGTGATACATCAATTGGTGGGCTGAATCGTCTTCCCTTGCTTCTGAATCAATATCAACCAGAAATAGTCATAGTTGAGCTTGGCGGTAATGATGGTTTACGTGGCTTACCTGTAAAGACACTTAAACATAACCTGCAGAAGATAATTGAGCTTAGTCTTGAGAATAATTCACAGGTTATTCTTGCGGGAATTAAAATACCTCCAAATTATGGCATGCGCTACACAGAAATGTTTTATCAGGTTTATACACAACTTGAAAATGAATATCCAATTGTTTTAATCCCATTTCTACTGGATGGAATTGGTGATAATGTAGAGTTAATGCAGGCTGATGGTCTTCATCCAACGAAACAGGCGCAGTCTACAATACTGGAAATTGTGTGGAAAAAGCTTAAACCTTTATTGATCAATCAATAAGAAGTGGGTAGCTGATTGATGATTTGAATATACGAATTATTGCTCAGATTCAGCCCATTTTTGTTGTTGTTCAAGCATCTTTGCCTCTTCGCGTAATTTTTTCATGGCAGCTTCATATTTTAGACGTTTTTCTTCTTTGCTCTCTACTACCTGTTGTTTTTTGGGCTTTGCTTTTGGTTCAGGCTTTGGAGTAGATTTAGCTGTAACTTTTTTACTGCCTGATTTTTTTGATACGGGGTTACTGGTTTCTTCAATGCGTTTATTTTCAGAAGTTTCAGTTTGCTTACTACTACTTTCCAGCTCGCGTTTAATGGAATCAATTTGAGAGTCTATTTCTGTGTGTCCAATAGAGCTTGCTCGTTCGAGAAAATACAGAGCTTTTTTAAGGTTCTTTTTAAGGTGAATGCCGTTGCGGTACATCTGACCCAGTAATATCATTGCATTAGGATCAGAAGATTGTGCCAGTTTAACCAGGTTTTCAAGCCACACAGCGTGTTTGGCCTTGTCAAACCCACTATGTCTTACCTCGAGGTAGATCAGACGATTTTTTGCAGGCAGGTAGTCGTCATCAGCGGCTTTCTGGTACCAGTAGCTAGCCTTTTCTTCATTCGGCTCAACCGAGACACCAAATTCATACAGAGTACCCAGCTTGTATTCAGCAAGTGTATTACCACGAAGGGCTAGTTTTTCCTGAAACTGGAATATACGATCACCGAAGCTACCAAGCTCGTCTGCATTCGCTGAAGAAGTTATTGCAATCATGTTTAATATAATTGCCAGTACTAGATTTCGTCCTGTTAAAGTACACATTGAAACATACCTATAAAAGCTTAATTTATTTAGTAAATCACTAAATAGTTTGAGATTATTATAGATGACAATACAGATAATTTCCTGAATATACAATCATGACTCATATAATTGCCGCAAAAACTTTACTCTGCTATTTCACTATATTAATTAAATAGTATATGAATTACTGAACATTACTTTGAGGAATATTTCTTGTGCTGTACACAAGTATCATTACATATAGTATGTAAATTATCGTATAAAAAATAATATCTTTAATCAGTTTATCTATAAATAGACGACTGTCTTTGACTGCTACCAGAGTCCAGTGGCTGTTTTGAATGTTTTTTTCAGCCATAATATTAGAGATTTGTGATTTAGA
>JBFHVK010000209.1:0-5056 GCA_041589615.1 Gammaproteobacteria bacterium
ATTTGATATGTGCATCTTGCACAACGCTTTTCGCTACACCAACGTATTGTGGCCGTGGAAGTTCTGGGCCGAACGCGATGTGCGTACTGCCATCGAAATGGTTTACCCAGACAAACAACTACCCCCATTCGAAGCTGGTGTCGCCCACGACGCCCGCGATGACGTTATTAAACAAGCGCTGATCGTTCAGCACTGCCACGCGGTTCTAGCAGGAAGAACTAAGCGGTTCAATACATAAGGGGAATACCATGGGTGACTACACTGAAATTTTGATTAAATCTGATATTAATTGTCCAGATGAAATAAAACCCATCTTCGAACACTTATTCAACCGTACTGATTTACCAGACGAGTTCGAACTTCCTGACCATGACTTCTTTCGAGCTCCACGATGGACAATGATCGGAACATGTTCGTCTTTTTATCACACCCCCTGGTCTACTAGCTGTTATGCGCACGACCATGTATTTTCGAGGAGCGATTTAAAGAATTATGGAAGTGAAATCGAACTCTTCTTTGACTGGGCGATGCCCTACTTTGACCAAGTTCCGGGTACTTGTGTCGGATGGAGTTGGTCTGAGTATGAAGCAAACCCAACTCTGATCTATAAATCTAAATAACAGTCCCAAGAATCTACTTTAACTTTCCCTCCTAAGTGTTTTTTCAGAGGCCTTGCGGTTACACTTTAAAATCCAAAGTGTAACCGTTAAGTCGTTGAATTCATTGAATCTGTTACACTTTGGGGGGTATTTCACCGAAAACTACCTGAGTTTTTGTTTTTGTATTCATGAAATTCCTTTTTTCTCTTACCAGAGTAAGTTTTTAGAAAAAAGGCCCAAAGTGTAACAGATCCTTTAAAATCAATGACTTAACGGTTACACTTTGAAAATCAAAGTGTAACAGATCCTTATAAATCAACAACTTAAGTGTAACCGCAAGTGTAACTTTTACCCCTGAAAGTGTAACCACATCTGTTTTCTTGAATATACTAATAAACTTAACAGTCCCACGGGACTGCTAAAAGTTACACTTTGACCCCTAAAAGTTACACTTTGGCCTTTCAAAGTGTAACCGCAAAAATCCCGTTCGTCGGGACCAGCTCAGCCCCTAGCGCTTAGCGCTTAGCACCCCGTAAACAGTCCCACGAACGTACCCCTAAACTCCCCGTTCTCAGCAACCAAGGAGCGAGCATGAACCTCTCAGAATTCATCGAGAAGATCGAAGAACTCGACGACACAGCTGTCGTCGACATCGTGTACTACACAGCACCTGGGCGCTTAGCACGAGGTACTTTGTACGACCGAACGGTCACCCTGCATAACCAAGGAGGCCATCTCATTAACCTCAACGACGCCAGTACTCAGATCCCCGTACGATTAATTACACGCGTCGTGCCTCGTAAACAGCCCCAAGATCCTACACCCCCTTATGGCAGGGGCCTCTAACCACCAAAACAGTCCCACGTCACGCTAATTACAATACTTCGCATAACAACATAGAACTAGGGCAAATCATGGAAACACCACTCACGTGTACTGAAGTACTTGTGCAATCCGAAATCGGAAACGCACAACTCCCCAACTACTCCGAAGATTCTACGTTACCTGTTTGTGCAAACTGCCAATACTTTGGCGGTTACTACACCGTGTCGTGCTGTACACACCCGAAGCACCCCTGCTTCGCTGCGATTAAACCGACTGGCACATGCGACAGTTTTCATCAACGAACACAGGAGTAACACCATGGATCAGCAACGATATATCGAAGAGGTTAATACCCTAATCTCAGGCTGGGTACCGACCGGTGACCCCGAAGGTGGTGTACTTAACACCTACGAAACCATTGAAGAAGCTTGCAAGGAGGTCTGGGATCTGTTTGATGAGATCAACCGTCAGGTCAGCGAAGGCGAGCGTATGCCGAACGAAGGTTACAGCCCTGAAGACTGGCGCATTCATGATTCAGAAGAGAATACTCACTACACCTTCACCTATGCACCTAACACTACCACCCTCCTCGTAGAACTCCCTGATCAGGAACTGCGCTACGCGGAAACCTTCGAACCTTACATCAAAGTGGCGCCAGCATGAAAACACAACTCCTCTGCGACCTGACACTGGGTGGTTCGACCCGACAGCTGATTGAATACAACGTCTGGAATGATATACCCGCTGCGAACCTGGCTACACAAATTTGTTATATGTCCAAAACCCGGCCTGCCCGTGCCATGAAACGTGCAGCTGCGCTCATCGGTGTAGTGTATGACCAGATGAACGGAGAAGAACGTTACCTCGATTATGTAATTGAGGCCATCAAAATAGCAGAAAGGAGACTACAGCCATGAACACATTTCTAAAACACCTGATTGGTTTCCCGAAATGGTTAATCGAAGGCGTACTTATAATCAGCTTAATGCTCATATTCTCGATACTCGTTGTGTTTTTTGCGTTACACCTTTTTCCCGTCATCCCTGCGGTTCTGATTATTGACGGGGGCCTTTATTTTCACTCCGTATTAAGCATCTGTGTCTCAGTATTTACATGGTTCGTCATGTATTACATGAGTATCAACAACCTGACACTTCGACAACTCATAAGTAAATTAAATAAATGACCTCACAGCCCCTTAATCACCAGATGCCCTTCGACGAGTTCATGCGCCGCGCTAAGCGCCACGCTCAGGGCACGTATTACCTAGAAGCTCACGATATCGTCAAAGGCGGTACGGAAGAAATGCATGAATGGCATGACGAAGGGTATTCACCTGAAGAAATGGTGGATCACTTCGCTAACAAATGGAACCTGACACCCTATGGGCAAGGGTTCATGTTCTGAGAGTACTTAAATAAGCCCTGAGCCGGTGCCATGTACCCGGTTCTTACATGGAGACGTCAGGTGTTTTACCTTAAGTCAGGGCTTTTTTAAATACTTTCCAACTGAGGAAACAACGATGCTAACAATAAAGACCCGTGCACGAATACGCTCTTGCGCAAAAGCGCTTTACAAATTTGACCACAAGATTGCACATCGAAACTTCGAGCTAATCTCATTGGATAATGACAACGTAATCGAGTCATTAGTAAGTTTCGGTATATCATTAATGAATGACTACGCAAAAACACATGGCAAACCTATACAAGATATACTAAGTGATACAAACATATGGCTAGGATCTGACGCTCATTACATGCCGTATTTTGGGTTATATATCATGCAAGAAATGGTAATGAGCGCACATGAAAACGGGAAGTATCGAGATTGGATAAAAGCTTACGTACCCGTTGAACTCCCCACTAAGTACAAAAAAGTACACACATTGTCTCCGTTTAAAGACTCTAAAGTCCAAGTCCACCATGATGTAATTGTTATATTATCTGAAGAACGTATTAAACAACTCGCAGAAGAAGTATTCGCGCCGAAAGCAGTAGATATAGATCCAGCAGAATCATTAGCTAAAAAACTGTTCGAATACGAAAAAGTATTCATCGTACCAAAAGCCCGTATAAGGCTACGTGGTGAAATGTATAGAGACTACAGTGTTGACGAATGGCTATTTCATTTCTTTCAGAACGTTACAGAAGTAGCCTACAAAAAATACCCATATTTACAAGAGTTCCTTAAATCGGGGGACACACAACATAATGCGGCACATGTATTGAAAATAGCAGCACGTTTATTACTACTCTGTGCGGACCACGATAAAAATATAAAAGAACTCCTACCTGATTGGTTCCACAAAGCCGTTAATAGAACAAGCACTGACTGGACAATGGACCTCGTTTATAACGAAGACCTTTGCACGTTTAAACTGCAAGTTAAAAGCACACGTGCGTTGAGCAACGCACTTTGCAATACGATCGAAGAGTTCATCAGTCGCCAATATGGCAACATCACAATGACAAAAGGTAGGGTCAAAGGGCTTGTAGTCCCTGAAGACCTGCCTACTCAGTCTGATACACCTTTAACCAGCAAACCACAGGAGCCAACAATGGTTACATTCACTACAAAACATTACGTCAACGATACTGAGATCTCACAACTGAATGACGAACAAATGATTCAAGCTGTTCGTGATGCAGAAGCTGAGCTCAAAAGCCTGGAAGCCATCGAAACAGAATCGAAAGCTATTAAGACCAAAATCAAAGATGTAAAGGCGACGATCAAAGACATCGTTACACACCTTGACGCCCGCTAAACAAGTTTACCCAACCATAACCAATAGGAGGCACTAATGCCACGCAAACCAACAAAACGCAAAATTACGCGTAATGCCATCGAGCGGTCGATGGCAAACCCGTATGAACTGGAAGATGGTATTGAAATACCCGAACAAGTTGGCCGACGCACTTGCTACCCATGGGACAACATGGAAGTGGGCCAATCATTCCTGGTCGATGACAAGCCCCGCAACAATGTGTATCAACTGGTGAAGTATCAGAATAATAAACCATATACACGCCGTGAATACACAGCCCGCGACATGCACGGCGGTGTTCGTATCTGGCGAACAAAATAAGCCTGGTATTAAAAAGAATGAATACCCGGCGCATAGTCCTTATCGCCGGGTATTTTTAACGGGGTATTCAACAATGACACCTAACGAAGTATTCGAAACAGCATTGATCATCGCTGCCAAAGCACATCGCAGCCAGACTGATAAAGCTGGGAACCCGTATATTCTGCACCCACTACATCTAGCTGCGCAATTCCCAGATAATTTAAAACTCGCAACTATCGCGCTGCTCCATGATGTCATTGAAGATAGCGAACATTGTGGCGCTTCGCTCCTTGCTGCTGGAATACCGAAAGGTATTGTACTCGCCGTCGAAGTCCTGACTCATAGAAAGTCAGACACCTACTCTCAATACATCCATAGAGTGGCGGGCTACACCGACGCTCGACAGGTCAAAATGGAAGATCTGAAACACAACATGCAAGTATTACGTCTCAAAGGTGTTATGACGCAAAAAGACCTCGAGCGTATTCAAAAGTACCACAGTGCATACCGCTATTTAGAAGGGGCACCATAACATGAGTAAACTCCTTGATTACATCGAAGG
>JBFHVK010000210.1:0-5035 GCA_041589615.1 Gammaproteobacteria bacterium
GAAAATTCGATGGTTTTCTGTGCTGCAGACCCACCAAGTAATATCGACAGCACAACAAGCACTGCGCCTGTAATTCCAAGTATTTTATTCTGCCTCAGCATCAAACTAATACAGCTAAGCAGGAAAGCTACGACTATGAGTATTTTGAGCCCACTGCGCAACCACTCGACATTAATTTCAGCACGTAGCTCAGGCATTGATAGCAACTGTGGATAATGCAGAATGAGAACCATCGCCAGACCGATAACGGCCAGCAGCATACCAAACACACCACTTAACCAGCCACTACCCGGCCGCACAGATGCCTGCGGCGCCTCAAGCTCCCGAAACAGCTTTTCCATTATTGCTTTGATCATCGCGCCACCATTCTGCCAGTTAAAATACACATAATACCTAAAGCCGCTTTCGATGTGGACTATTTATCCATATAGTCTGGTTAAACGCTTGTATGCTGCAAATTTCCTGATACTATTTTGCACCATGTCAGCACTTATTCAGGCAAGCCATTTACATCGTTATTACACAGATACTCATGCAGTAAATGATGTTTCCATCGAACTGCATCAGGGTGACATTCTCGGCCTGCTCGGCCCGAATGGTGCTGGCAAATCCAGTTGCATGCAGATGCTCTGCGGCACCCTGGCACCCAGTGCGGGACATATTGTAATCAATGGCTATGATTTATTAACTCATCCGGGCAAAGCCAAACAGCACATTGGCTACCTGCCAGACAAACCACCACTTTATGCAGAGCTAAGTGTAGATGAATATCTTGGCTATGCGGCTCAGTTAAGACGAATTCCACGCACACAAATAAAACAGCTTCGTGATCAGGCAAAACAACGCTGTGGTCTCGAGGACTATAGCCGACGCCTGATTGGAAACTTATCCAAAGGCTATCAGCAACGCGTAGGTATAGCACAGGCGATTATTCACCAGCCGGACATTATCATTCTCGACGAACCAACCGTTGGCCTCGACCCTTTGCAGATGCGAGAGATTCGTAAACTGATACGTGAGCTGGGAGAGCATCATGGCATCATACTATCTACTCATATCCTGCCGGAAGTCCAGGCTGTGTGTAATCGCGTACAGATTATTAATCGTGGCCAGTCAGTTTATAACGAATCAATGCAGCAGTTACTACAGAACAGCCAGCTTAAACTTCGCTTACAACATGCGCCGGATATTAACCAGCTTGAAAAGCTACCTGGCATTGAGTCTGCTACTGAAATTGACCGGGGCTATTATATTCTCAGCGGTAAAGATACTCACCAGCATGCTGCAGACATCAGCGCCTCCTGTGTCGCACAAGGCTGGGGCTTACTGGAACTTAGCCCGGGCGAAAATAGCCTTGAGCAGATTTTTCTCCAGCTAACCACCAGCGAACAAACATCGGAGAATGCTGCATGATCCTGAGCATTGCCCTGCGCGAATTACGTAGTCTTTTTTTATCACCGATTGCATGGATAATACTTGCTATACTGCAGGCATTGCTGGCCTGGAAATTTCTTGCCTATATTGATCTTTTTTTCAGTCTTCAGCCACAACTGATAAAAATCCAGAATGCACCAGGCGTGACTGACCTTGTTGTCGCACCGCTATTTGAATTTTCAAAATTATTACTTCTAATTATTTCACCGCTTATAACCATGCGACTGATTAGCGAAGAAAAACAGACGGGCTCGCTTCAGCTATTACTTTCATCACCTGTTTCGATGAGCGAAATAGTACTCGGAAAATATCTCGCCGCAGTACTGTTTTTCTGCATTACTATTCTATTAACAGCCCTGATGCCCCTTTCGCTTTCGTTTTCAACCGATCTCGATTATGGGAAACTACTCGCTGGAATGCTGGGGCTATTTCTTAATATTACTGCCTTTGTCGCACTTGGCTTATATATGTCGACACTCACTCGCCAGCCGGTGATTGCTGCCTCTAGCACATTCGGATTACTGATAATGTTCTGGATAATTAATATTGCAGGTAATACTGATGGTACCGGTGAGAACTTTTTTAATTATATATCGATAACACAACACAGTACCCAGATGCTACGCGGCATCGTTTATGGTTCCGATATTGCCTATTTCATTCTATTTTGCCTTGGCTTCATATTACTAAGCATAAGGCAGCTTGATTCACAGCGATTGCAATCATGAACACAGGACGACCGTCACGACTAAGTTATCGCCTTCAACACATAACATTTGTTGTGCTACTCATCGCATGCCTGGGATTTGCCGGATGGCTTAGTGAAGAGTTCAATTTCCGCAGTGACTGGACAGCCGGTGCTCGCCATTCGCTGAGTAAGGACAGCATCAAACTGTTATCAGAATTAAAGGGGCCGATACAACTTCGGAGCTACCAACCGGATGACCCTTCTTTATTACAGGCAATACGAGAAATACTTACTCGCTACCAGAATTATAAAGCTGACTTCACTTTTAATATCATCAACCCTGATATTTATATCGAGCAGGCAAAAAGCGATGCTATACAGCGCTACGGCCAGAGCATTGTTGAGTATCAGGGAAAACTTGAACGCATAGACACACTTAATGAAGAATCATTAACCAATGCACTGATGCGTCTACACAGAGGCACTAGCCCGAAGATATATTTTCTTTCACAGCATGGTGAGAGAAGCATACAGGATAATTCAGGCACAGGTTATAGCCTGCTAGCACAGAAACTCCAGCAAACGGGTTTTGATGTAAGCGCAATTAATTTATTACAGCAGGACATACAGACATCAGGCAGCGTGCTGGTGTTATCGTCTATCAGCAAACCATTACTGGCTAGTGAGCTTGAACTCATACAGCAATACCTTAATGCTGGTGGTAACTTTTTGTGGCTACAGGACCCTGGCATCGATCCTAGCCAGCAATCACTATCTGAACTACTCAACATTACATTCCTGGACGGAGTCGTTGTCGATGATAATGAAAAAATAAGCCGCATGTTACAACTAAGTCACGCCGCCATGCTGCCCGTACTGGAATATAAATTACATCCAGTCACACAGGACATGCAGTACTACACCTTGTTCACTACTGCTACCGCCATTATTGCAAACACCGATGAAAGTGAATGGATACACTCTGATTTACTTATAACCTCGAATACTAGCTGGTCAGAAACCAGTGATTTGCTTACCGATGTAATTTTCCATAGCGACACTGACATCCCTGGCCCACTTAGCCTGGGAATTGCACTCCAGCGTCAGTTAAAAGATAACGACAGATTAACCGCCCAACGTATTATTGTAATCGGTGATAGTGACTTTGCATCGAATCATAATATCGGTCACGGCGCCAACCTTGATCTTATCTTAAAAAGCTTTAACTGGTTATCGGAAGATGATTCACTCATAAGCATTGCAGCCAAGGACGCACCAGACCTGGAACTAAACATGACGCCTACTACAGCCTCTGTGATTGCACTATTATTTTTCCTGATCATTCCACTCGGCCTGGCTTCTACAGGAATTGTTATCTGGCTAAGAAGACGCAAACGCTAACTATGAATTCACGTAATCTGGTTAATCTGTTCCTGTTCGCACTTCTGCTCACGTTCGTTATGTTCTATTATTTTCGCAGCAATGAGCCACAGCAATCACTTCGCCTGACATCATTAGAAGCGAACAAAATAGAACGCATCCATATTCCGCGTGATAACAACGAAGACATACTGTTCATTAAGCTCAACTCTACATCAGGCAGTAGCTACTGGCAGATGAAGCAACCCTATGACATTCAGGCACACCCTTTCAGAATTAAAACACTACTTGCTATCACTCAACTGGATGTCGACAATCAATACGCTGCATCTGAGCTAAAGCTGGATGATTATGCATTATCTCCACCTAGAGCTCGTATTGTTTTTGATGACACGGAAATTTCCTTCGGAAAAACAAATCCTGTTAATAGCAAGCGCTACCTGATGGCTAATAATTATATCAGTCTGCATCTAGACCAGACCTACCCACTGGTAAGCGCACAGGCCACCAGCTTTATTAATCTATCGCTGTTAAGTGGACATAAATCCATTGTAAAGCTTCAGCTTCCTCACCTGTCATTACAGCGATCAGATAGCGGAGACTGGACCACCACCCCTGAACAACACCTGACCGCTGACCAGATTCAGTTATTGCTCGATAGCTGGTCAAACACACAGGCCTTCGCCGTACATAAATACCTGCCGAGAAAACAGCTGGGCAAAATACACATTACTACACTTTCAGGTGAGATTACTTTTGACATCAGTGATGACGAGCCATGGCTTATTCTAGGGCGCGAAGACCTGGGTATTGAGTATCACCTCGATGCCTCACTCAAAGCCAGGCTGTTTGGCGATCCCGATGCCTGAATTGCCCGAAGTTGAAACATCACGCCGAGGTATAGAGCCGCATATACTGGGCCAGCGAGTTAGCGATGTGATCATTCGACAGAACAAGCTTAGATGGCCTGTTTCTGCCAGCATTAAAAAAATGCTGCCATCCCAGCTTATTCGTAAGGTTGATCGCCGCGGTAAATACCTGTTACTCACGACGGATAAAGGCACATTAATTATTCACCTGGGTATGTCTGGTAGCCTGCGCATACTCCCGGCAGATAGCGCAGCTGAAAAACACGACCACTTTGAAATACAGTTCGAGAATGGCAAAGCCCTCAGACTTCGTGATCCTCGTCGCTTCGGTGCAGTACTCTGGACAACTAAAGATCCATTACAACATAAACTGCTTAAACAACTTGGCCCGGAACCATTGTCTGATTTGTTTAATACTGACTATCTGTATACAGCTAGCCGTAATAGAAAAGTTGCAATCAAAACCTTGGTCATGAACAGCCATATTGTCGTGGGTGTTGGAAATATCTACGCCAGCGAATCACTCTTCCTTGCTGGCATAAATCCTAAACGCTCTGCACATCGCATCTCAAAATTACGCTATGAAAAGCTTGTGGCGGCTATCAAAACAATACTTCAAAAAGCCATCGAGCAGGGCGGTACTACCCTGCGTGATTTTACTCAA
>JBFHVK010000211.1:0-5017 GCA_041589615.1 Gammaproteobacteria bacterium
ACCATCACAGATAACAGGCCAATTTAGATCAACACATACAACACCATTGGATGCTTGGCACTTATCACAGGAATTTACATCGTTACCTACTTTAGGTGACACATTTATTAAAGAAAATCCACCTATCGATAGGATTATTGCAGTGCCTACTGAACCGCACTTTATATTTGATAGTTATACAAGTCTAAAATGTGCACGACCAATGCCAGTCTTTGGAGTACCTGGCTTAATTGATCACTTCTAGGAGAATGTTATGTTAGGTGGACTTATATCAGGCGGCCTAGGATATCTAGGCGTCAAAGATACAAATAAATCAAACGAAGGAATTGCTAATGCAAGAAATCAGTTCGAAGCAGAAGAAGCATTAAAAGCGAGAGACTTTTCTGCTGAACAGGCTTTATTAAATAGGGAATTTACTTCTAAGGAAGCTGGAAGAATGATGGATTTCCAAAAAGATATGAGCTCAACAGCAGTACAACGTAGAATGTTAGATATGAAAAAAGCAGGTATTAATCCTATACTCGCTGGACAATTTGAGGCATCTTCACCTGCAGGCGCCCAAGGTTCAGGGTCACCTGCAGCAACAGCAAAAGCTAATGCACATGGATATACAGCTTTAAATAAAATGCAAGCAATGCTCGAGAACCTGGATGGAGCAATACAGTTAAAAAGAAAGTATCATGAAGCTGAAAGAGCAGAACATGAGGCTAAGTTTTCTAAAAATAAATCTCAGATTACTACTCCAATGTCTGAAATAGCAAAAGATGCAGAAACAGGATGGAAAAATGTTAAGTCATTTGCTGGACAAATGGGAGTTTCAGCTGCTAAGGTAAAACTTAATATAGATAAAGTCATAAATAAATCATCTGATGTATTGGATAAAGTGAAAACATATCCATATAGGGATAATGCTAGTAAGTTTATAGGTAAAAAAATTGATGATTTACAAAATAGATATCCACCCGTTAATTTACCGAAAGGTAATGGCACATACTGGTCTAGATAGGAGAAATTAACATGTTCGATCGATATGATGAAAATGGTGTATCAACACGTAAACAGGTAGGAATAGATTGTTCAGGAGACGAAATTATTGTTGAACAATCACATAAGAAGGAAGTTGATATCAATCAAATAGTTAAAAAGCATGGTATGGATATAATCCAAAAAACTGCAATGTTGCAAACCATGGAATATCAAATGGATGATATTTCAGGAAATGATTTCCACGAGGCAATGATTAAAGTGACAAAGGCACAGGAAACATTCGATACACTACCTCATGAACTTAGGAAAAAGTTCGATAATAGCCCCGCTAAATACCTGGACTTCGTCCAGAACCCAGCGAATGCTGAAGAAATGGTGGCACTTGGCATAGCACAGCGACGTCCAGAACCGCCACCAGTAAAAGTGGTGTTAGAAACACCACCAACAGAACCTGAGACTCCTCCGGTGTAATAG
Source organism: Gammaproteobacteria bacterium (assembly GCA_041589615.1). Taxonomy (GTDB): domain Bacteria; phylum Pseudomonadota; class Gammaproteobacteria; order SZUA-229; family SZUA-229; genus SZUA-229. The sequence continues at coordinate 1,462 of JBFHVK010000211.1, forward strand.
GTTCTAAAAAAAACCATACCGGTGCAGGTAAGGCCCCTAGGAAGACCTAGGGGCCTTTTTAATGTAAAATATAGCACCGGTATAGGGCAATCTCTGATTGCCCTGTAGCGGGGCTTGCAGGAGCCGATAGGCGGGCGCAGCCAAAAATAGCCCGTAAGGGTGAGCCAGATACACAGGCGAATTGTCCCAGTACCTACTTGATATAACTGGGACAACTGACACCGTTTATTGACGGTGTCAAAAAAAAGGACTATAGTCCTTACATGGAGAAAATAGTATTATTTGCTCAACCTGGTTCTATATATCATTCTCTTGGATGTAAGTGTTATGGTGAAGTTGAAGATGCTCGTACTTATAGTGGAAAGTATCCGGTAATAGCTCATCCCCCTTGTAGGGCATGGGGTAAATTTAAGGGAATGGCGAAGCCTGAGAGACATGAAAAAGGATTAACATATTTCTCATTGAATAAGATTAATGAACTAGGAGGAATATTAGAACATCCTAAATCTAGTGATATTTGGAAAAAAGGTGATTTGTCAAAAGGTTTTATATTAACAATACAGCAAAAGGATTTTGGTCACGTAGCTCGTAAGGATACAAATCTTTATATTGTTGGCATTGAACCTGGTGAATTACCTAGTCCTCCAATTGTATTGGGTTCAGCATATGGATGTGTAGAAAATTTATCACGCAAGAGACGAGAAGCAACGCCGGAGCAATTAGCTATATATTTAATTTCAATATTGGAGAAGATCAATGAAAAGGTTCAAACTGCGAAATAAAACAAGTAACCGAAAATTCCGTAGAAGTGCGTCAATGTCACATAAGATTAATTTTCGTGCAAAATCTAAGAGAGGCGGTACTCGCCTATAGAATATGACTTGCTTTCATCCGTTACAAGCCTACAGGCTTGATTCAGGTGATATAGTATTTCATGATAGAGATGGAGGATATTCTCTAAAGTTGAATTGTGGTCAATGTATAGGATGCCGGCTCGAACATTCAAGACAATGGGCTATGCGTATTGTACATGAAGCATCAATGCATGAAGATAATTGCTTTATCACGTTAACTTATAATCCAGAAAATTTACCGCCTGATGGAGGATTAAGGCTAAAGCACTATCAAAAGTTTATGAAACGTTTGAGGAAAAAATATCCTCATAAAAAAATAAGATTTTATCATTGTGGAGAATATGGTGATAACACTAACAGACCCCATTATCATGCTATTATCTTTGGGCATAACTTTGACGACTGGATATATTTGTTCGATAGTCCTGCCGGAGAGCATATTTACACCAGCCCGACTCTGGAGAATATATGGGGTCTTGGCTTCGTTACCATTGGCACTGTTTCTTTTGAGTCTGCTGGTTATGTCGCTAGGTATTGTATGAAAAAACTAAACGGAAAACTTAAAGACCAAATAGATGAACAGACCGGACTTAAACCATACGAAAGGATTAATTCATTTACTGGAGAGATTCATGAGGTCTTGCCAGAATATTCCACTATGTCGCGTCGTCCTGGTATTGGTCATAACTGGATTGCTGAGTATACTAACGATTGTTACCCTAAAGACTTCACTACGATACGAGGTCTTAGAGTGCGCCCCGCTAAATACTACGATAGATATATTAAAGGAATAGATCCACATTTATATGATGATATAAAAGCACAAAGAGAATTATCAATGTCTAATTTGTGGGAGGAAAATACAGAGCTTCGCCTCCAACAACGTGAAAAAGTAAAGGAAGCTCAATTTAATCAACTCAAACGGAGTCTCTAATGAAACAAGAACTTTATTGCATATATGACACAGTAGCAGAAGTATTTAACAAACCATTCACAGCATTTAATAGAGCAGCTGCTGAACGTGAATTTATTACTGCTATCAATGAACATCCTCATAAGAATGATTTTACATTGTACTATATAGGAGATTTCAACGATGCGTCTGGCCAAATTGATAAAGCAACGCCTAAACGAATACTATCAGCTATGGAAATTAAAGATACTGAAGAAGTTGCACCTGATTCCTTAAAAGTACAGGCTGTATAGAGTTCCCCATTTGACCCCTTCGGGGGTCTCTTTTAATCTGGAGATAAGAAAATGCAAAGTGTAATGAAACATGATTTTAGTAATGCACCAACTATTCAAGCACCACGATCTTCATTTGATCGATCATTTGGATATAAAACTACATTCGATGCAGGACAGTTAATACCATTTTATGTAGATGATGTTTTACCTGGCGACACTTTTAATTTGAATACAACAGGATTCGCTAGACTAAGTACACCAAAGTTCCCATTTATGGATAATCTATATATGGATACCCATTTCTTTTTTGTACCTTTAAGATTGGTTTGGGATAATGCACGTAAGTTCTTTGGTGAACAGGCAAACCCAGCCGATACGATAGATTACGCTTTACCTACATTTACAAGTTTTACACCTGCAGCTGGCAGTATTCACGATTATATGGGACTACCACCCGGTAATGCTATGACGCCGGTTTCGTTATATCACAGAGGATATAATTTAATTTGGAATGAATGGTTTAGAGATCAGAATTTACAAAATTCAGTAGTTGTTGATACAGATGATGGCCCTGATCTAGAGTCAGATTATGTATTATTAAATCGAGGTAAACGACATGATTATTTTACAAGTGCACTACCTTGGCCGCAGAAAGGCGATGCAGTATCCCTGCCACTCGGTACAAATGCACCCGTTACCGGTATAGGTGCAACAACAAGTTTTTATCCTTCATCATCAGTAAGTGTTACAGAAACTGGAGGCGGAGCTGATACATATACTTATGCACAACATACACACGTAGCTAGTGCATTTGCAATTGAAGGAACTAATGATTTAACCGGTTCGCCAATGATATATGCTGATTTATCAAGTGCTACGGCAGCAACAATTAATGATCTACGTGAGGCATTTCAAGTTCAGAAGTTATTAGAAAGAGATGCACGCTCAGGAACTAGATATTCAGAATTAGTAAAGAATCATTTTGGAGTTAACTTCTACGATGTTAGTTATCGTCCAGAGTTCTTAGGAGGTGGTTCATCACCAATTAATTCAACACCAGTAACAAACAATTTTGCTAATGATATAGGTGATTTAGGTGCTCATGCACAAGTTGGTTTTACAGGTCACGGATTTACTAAGTCATTCGTAGAACACGGCTTTATTATAGGATTAGTATCAGTAAGAGCTGATTTAACATATCAGCAAGGCATTCCAAGACATTATCTGAAAAGTACACGATATGATATCTACTGGCCTTCATTAGCTCATCTAGGTGAGCAGGCAATAACGAATGCAGAAATATATTATCAGAATACGGCAGACGACGACCTGGTCTTTGGATATCAGGAACGCTATGCTGAATATCGATACAAACCATCACAGATAACAGGCCAATTTAGATCAACACATACAACACCATTGGATGCTTGGCACTTATCACAGGAATTTACATCGTTACCTACTTTAGGTGACACATTTATTAAAGAAAATCCACCTATCGATAGGATTATTGC
>JBFHVK010000212.1:0-4999 GCA_041589615.1 Gammaproteobacteria bacterium
ATGCCTTACGCAGCGGATCAGTCAGAAGTGGATAAAGCACCACTTAAGCATGCTAAAGATGGCGTAACCAAATATATCGCTGAAAGTCGTACTGACATTAATATGAAGGCACGTAAAGGCGCATTAGGAGGCTGGGATAAACTCAAGACTGATGATGAAATCAGTGCTGCCATGGATAGTGGTCACTTTATTGATCTGATGCGTTATAAGGGCGGAGAAAAGACATCTGAAAACGGCCATATTCTTAAAGAGCGTATTTCAGATGATGGTATCGGTCTTGAAGCAACGGGTACACTGAACAATGGTACCTGGACAGTGGAGATTTCACGCCCCCTAAGCTCGGACAATCCTGGAGACCTGAAACTGGATACCTCAGCCACATATAATATCGGCTTTGCAATACATGATGATTACACAAATGCCCGTTTCCATCATGTATCACTTGGTTACAAACTGGGATTTGACGATGCGACAGCAGAAATCAATGCCCAGAAAAAATAAAGCGCAGTTAAATCATGAACGTTATAACCTGTGGGCTGGAACTTCCAGCCTGTGGGTATAACCACTAGCAAACAGGTAATAAAAATGAAACTTCATATCTATCTGCTTCAGGTTGCCATCGCCGCGTTAATGATTATTGTGTTCCCTATCTATTTTGCAAACTCTGCGGGACTGCCGCCTGTTGTTACTATCGATATTCAGAAATTTAAGTTTATTCCTCAGGAAGTTACGGTAAAAGCAGGAACAAAGATCATCTGGGTAAATAAGGAAAAACGTCAATACCATAGTGTCTGGTTCGAACAACTGGGTGAACCTGAGCCAGAATATTTTTTCCCTGATGAAACCTATGAAAGAAACTTTGATACACCCGGTACTTTCCCCTATCGTTGTGGTCCACACCCTAAAATGACTGGAGTTGTGCATGTTAAATAACCAGCCCATTGTTTACCTTGTAGGTGCGGGTCCCGGTGACCCCGATCTGTTAACCGTTAAAGCCCTTAGACTAATTCAGCAGGCTGACATCGTTGTCTATGATCGTCTGGTTGCCGATGAAATCATGCAACTGGTTCTCCCTGGGACACAGAAAATTTATGTTGGCAAAGCCAGTGGGCAACATCACATGGGCCAGGATGATATCAACAAATTACTATGTAAACTGGCAACCAGTACGCGTACTGTTAAACAGAAAATTATTGTGCGTTTAAAAGGCGGTGACCCATTTATTTTTGGCCGTGGAAGTGAAGAAGCACAGTACCTGGTTGAACATGGTGTGGCATTTGAATATGTCCCCGGTATTACTGCCGCCGCGGCCTGTAGTGCTTATGCCGGCATTCCCTTAACTCATCGAGGAGTAGCGCGCAGCGTACGTCTAATTACCGGACACTGTCGAGCCAACCAGCCACTCGAACTTAACTGGGATAGCCTGGCTGACTCTCAGACCACACTTGTATTCTATATGGGGCTCGCCAGCCTGCCCCAGTTACGTGAAGAACTGATTAAAGCAGGCCTTGATGCATCAACGCCGGCAGCCGTCATAGAAAATGGCACCACTCAGGCTCAACGCCGTTGTATTTCGGTACTGGATAAACTGCCTGATGCAATCAAATCTATGCAGATTCAATCACCAGCGCTGATCATTATTGGCGAAGTGGTAAACTTTGCAGATCAACTCGACTGGTTTACCCCGCATGGACAGATCGAACATGAATATCAACAGCGTATTAAAAGCTAGCCTGATATGCCTACTGCTACTGAATGTTTCTGCGGTATATGCAGAGTTATCATCAGATCGAAAGCAGCAGCTCGAACATCTACTTAAACATGACTGTGGCTCCTGCCATGGCATGACCCTGAAAGGTGGTCTCGGGCCTGCCCTGCTGGCTGAAAACCTCAAAGACAAACCAGATGAGTTTCTTTTTCTAACCATCCAGCAGGGACGCCCCGGAACTCCTATGCCATCCTGGAAAGCCCAGCTTAACAAGAATGATATTAACTGGATTATCCACTTACTCAGACAGGCCGAAGCAAATGACTAATATGAAACATATTCTCCTGCTACTTTTCTCCAGCCTGCTGCTCAGCGCCTGCAATACTTCCAATCTTCGAGGTACCGGTGATCTTGGGCTGATTATTGAACGAGCCAGTGGACAGCTGACACTGGTAGAACACACTCACAATACTGCCTTGGCCCGGATTGATGGCCTGGGAGATTTGTCACACGCTTCTATCGTTTATTCACGTGATGCACGCTATGGCTATGTTTTTGGACGGGATGGTGGGCTCAGTAAAATCGACCTGTTGCAGCAGAAAATGGTCAAGCGCGTTATGCAATCTGGTAATAGTATTGGAGGAGCGATTTCACAGAATGGCAAGCTCATTGCCGTATCAAATTATAAACCGGGGGGCGTAAAAATCTTCAATGCAGAAACGCTTGAACTGGTCGCTGATATCCCGGCCTATTATGGAAAAAACAGGCAGCAGTCAAAAACGGTTGGCCTGGTTGATGCCCCGGGACAACGGTTTGTCGTTTCACTGTACGATGCGGGTGAAATCTGGATACTGGATATGAAGCAGCCATCCAAACCCGAAATCACACGATTCAAGGACATCGGCTCGCTGCCCTACGATGCTCTAATAACACCAGATGGCCGATATTATATAGCGGGCCTGTTCGGTGAAGATGGACTCGCCCTGCTCGACCTGTGGCATACAGAAAAAGGCGTACAACGCATAATGAACCACTATGGCCGAGGCAAGGAGAAATTACCCGTCTATAAAATGCCACACCTGGAAGGCTGGACCCAGGCCGGTGATAAAACCCTGGTACCGGCTGTCGGTCAACATGAAGTACTGGTTATGGATAACCACTGGAAACAGATTAAGAGCATCCCGGTACACGGCCAGCCCATCTTCGTCATGAGCAGACCAGATCATAAGCAGATGTGGATTAATTTTGCACACCCCAGAAATGACACCATACAGGTAATAGATACAGAATCACTTGAAGTCATTAAGACACTCAAACCGGGTAAGGCTGTTTTACATATGGAGTTTTCCCCACGGGGTGACCAGGTATGGATGTCTGTACGCGATGAGGACAGGGTCGATATTCTGGATACTGAAAGCTTCGAAAGAATAGGCAGTATTAAAGCAGATAAGCCCAGCGGAATATTCTTTACAGATCGAGCGCACAAAATTGGCCTGTGAGTTCAGGCCAGTCACAATACTGTTAAATATTTGATTTTTATCAACAATATTTGACATACCCATACCTGAAATCCGGTTTTTTTTGAAAATTGTCATATATCAAGGCGACACCTGGCGCCCCACTCTATGTTGAACCCATAGAGAACTGTGGAGCTAAACCATGGCGATTGATCCAGCACAGCCGCAAGCACAGAGTAACCAGCAAGATATCGAGCAGATCCAGCAACTGTTGAACCAGTTTCAACATAATCTGCCATTAAGCAGTACTCCTTATGCAGATATGGCCAGCCAACTGGGCACAGACGAAGCCAGTCTACTGTCATTACTAAAGACACTACAGGATGAGCAGATCATCAGTCGTATCGGTGCAGTGTTTCGCGCAAATCGGGTTGGTGTAAGCACACTGGCGGCCATGGCCGTTCCCAAAGATAGACTCGAGCAGGTAGCAGAGATTATAAGCAGCTACCCTGCTGTCAATCATAATTACGAAAGAGAACATCACTTTAATTTATGGTTTGTACTAACCGCACAAGATAGTGAACAACTACAGTCTATTCTTGAGAATATGCAGCAAAAAACCGGAATTGTAATACTTAGCTTGCCAATGGAAGAAGACTACCACATTGATCTTGGCTTTCCGCTTCAGTTAATTTCTAACAATTTACAGGGAGGCGAAAAAAATGATTGATGAAAGAAAACTAATCGCCGAATTGCAGAAAGGTTTACCACTAACATCTCATCCCTATGCCGAAATTGCTGAAAGAATTAAAAGCACCGAAACTGAAGTACTGGAACATATCACTCTTATGCAATCCAGGGGTGATATCAAGCGAATGGGTATTGTTGTCCGTCACCGTAAACTGGGATACACCGCAAATGCCATGGTGGTATGGGACATTCCAGATAATATGGTAGATGAACTTGGACATTGCTTCGGACAGTTTGACTTCGTCACACTAAGTTATCGTCGACCTCGACACCTTCCGGACTGGCCATATAATCTTTTCTGCATGATTCATGGACAGGATAGAGAGGATGTTTTGAATAATCTACAACTTCTTATCACAAGCTGTAATGTAGAACATGTACAACATTCGGTACTCTTCAGTAAGCGCTGCTTTAAACAACGTGGTGCCTATTATGTTTACAAAGACAGACAGAAAGAATCTGTATCATGCAATTAACAGATATCGACAAAATTATTATAAATAACTTACAGGGTGGATTTCCAGTGACTGAAACCCCCTGGCAAGATTTATCAGAACGCCTGGATATTAATGAAGATACCTTAATATCTAGAATTCAGTTGATGCAGAATGAAGGTTATATCAGCCGCTTTGGCCCACTTTACGATGCACAAAAAATGGGTGGCGGCCTGACACTGGCTGCCATAAAGGTAGAAGCAGAAAAATTTGATGAAATAGCAGATGTCGTCAATCGTTTTGATGAGGTTGCACATAACTATGAACGCGAACATGAACTGAATATGTGGTTTGTTATTGCCACTGAAACACCACAACAGGTTACACAGGTAATAGATAAAATCGAACAGGTTACCGGATACACCGTCTATAACATGCCCAAGCAGGAAGAATACTTCCTTGGCCTGAAGCTAGAGATATAAAGGTGACTAAGAAATGTTAGCAACTCAGGATTATACAGAGAACAACATTAACCTCGATGTTCTAGATCGCTCAATAATCACTGCCACGCAAGCAGGCTTACCATTGAGCAAGCTACCATATCATGATGTTGCCGAACAACTGGGCATAAGTCTTGAGTTATTACTGGA